>JAFRJH010000046.1 GCA_017432385.1 Kiritimatiellia bacterium | reverse complement strand
CCCCTTCGAGTAATCGCCATAATAAAAAAGCACTTTCCCGCGCTTCGCCCCCGCTTCGAGTGCTAACCCCCACACTTTACCCGTCATCGTAAAAAAGAGGTGTGCGGTCAGTCTGTCGGGGTTCGTTCGGGGTTCGTTCCTTGCTTCGCCCCTGCTTCGAGGTCGCGCCGTTCCTTTCCGAGAAGATACATGTCGAGGACGTTCCGTCGTCCTTCACGACGCCGATCGCCAGGAACGAGCCGCGGGTGTCGGACGCGGCCGCCGCCCCCGCCGCCCCCTCGGCCGGGCCCCTTGCCGCGGACGTGGACCTGCCGATGTTCACCGCGCCCGTGTACGTGCCCGAGGTGAAGTCCGCGGAAACCGTGAAATCCGCGGCCGAGGATTGTCCGCGCGTCGACTTCGTCCCGTCCAGGGAGATGATGTCGGAGGTGGACGAGAAGGTCGTCGCGGCCGAGAAGGCGGCCGTCCGGGACCTCCTAGACGTCAAGGACGCCGCGCCGCTCGAGAAGTTCGTCAACGTATCGGCGACGTCGGCGAGCCAGGGCGAGTGGATATATTTCCGGGTCCGGATCAATCCGCGCACGAGCCTCAGGACCGTCCCGAAGGACGTCGTGGTCATCCTCGACGCGTCGGGCTCGATCGGCGGCGACCGTCTCCAGAGCTGCCGCGACGCCGCAAAGCGCATCCTCCGGAGCGCGGCGAATACCGGAGACCGCTTCAACCTCGTCGCCTTCCGCGACCGGTTCAGCTACGCCTTCCGCTCCTGGCAGGAATGCACCAAGGCGACCTTCTCGTCCGCCGACCGCTGGCTGTCGACGCTTGCCGCCTACGGGCGCACGGACGTCTTCGCGACGATCAGGTCGGTGCTGACGCTCCCGCGCGATCCGAAGCGTCCCCTCATCGCGCTGGTCGTTACGGACGGCGACGCGAACGCGGGCGTGAGCGAGACGTCCCAGATCCTTTCTAAGTTCACTTCACTCAACGACGGACTCGTATCCGTCTATATGTACGGCGTGAAGAAGTCCGCGAACCGCGAGCTCATCGACATCCTCACCCACGGCAACCGCGGCGAGAGCTTCATATTCGAGGGCTCGCGCTGGAACGCCGGAGAGGGCATCGAGGGGCTCAGCGAGCGCTTCCGCGATCCGGTCCTCAGCGACCTCAGGGTCGTGTTCACGAGCGTCACGAAGGCCGAGGCGTATCCGAGGCTCCTGCGCAACCTCTACCGGGGCGAAATCGTCGACGTCGTGGGCAGGGTCCCGAGGGACGTCCGCGAAATCGCTTTTTCCCTGAAGGGGCTCAACGGCGACAAGTCCTACGAGGGATTCTTCAGGCTCGGCCTCGCGCAGACGCCGTTCGATCCGACGATTCCCGACGCATGGCGGCGCGAGCAGGCGATTGACGCAAGGCTCCGCTGATGAATGGCGCCGCGAGAGTCCTTTTCGTGTCCGCCCTGGCCGCCTGCGCCGGACTGTGCGCCTTCCTCGGACGCGACGGCGTCGAGACCGACCTTATGGCGCTCGTCGGCGCGAAGGGCACTGTCGTCGAGGCCCTTGCCGCGAAGTCGTCGTCGCAGATACGCCTGCTGTGCGAAAACGAGCGGGCGGCGCAGTACATCCGCGGAGCATGGGACTTCGACGAGCCGATGGACCCGACGAACGTCCTTGAGCTCGTGCGCACGCACGGCAGGGGGCTTCTTTCCGAAAGGCACAGGGCGCTCCTGGCGGCCGGCGAGACGAACAAGGTCGCGCGCTCAGCCATGCGCCGCGACTACTCGGGCGTCGGGCTCTTCCCGAAGAAGGACGACCCGTACTACTTCCTCGCCGACTTCGCGATGGACTTCTCCGCCCTCGCGCCCAGCCTCCCCGACGGCGCGACGCTGCTGACGGCGGATGTACGCGGCAGGGAGGACCGCGTCCGGTGGCTCGCCTTCCGCGCGCGCAAACGGGGCGGCATCGCGCTGAGCGGCGCGCCGTTCCATGCGGACGCCGCGACGCGTGCAACTAAGTTCCAGATATCCGTCCTCGGCGGCATCTCGCTTTTCGCCGTGCTGATGATAGGCCGGTGGCTTTTCGGCTGCTACCGCTTTGTCCCGCCGACGTTCTTCGCCCTCTGCACCGGATTCCTCGCGGGGTCCGCCGCCGTGCTTCTCCTGCCGGGGCGCCCGCACGTGCTCACCTTCCTCTTCGGCACTACGCTTATCGGGCTTGGCGTTGACTACTGCTACCACGCCGTCTCCGGAGAGGCGTCGCGCGGCAGAAAGCCATTTGTGCGCAGCCTTGCTCAGGCGCTTGCGACGACGAGCCTTTCCTTCGCCCCGCTCGTCTTCTCGTCCGTGGCCGTCCTTCGCGAGATGTCCGTCTTCACGATCGCCGGCCTCGCGGCGATATTCGGCTGGGCGGTTCTGTGGGGCGGGAAGTGCTGCATGGCCGCGGACCGCCTTCCGCACAGTCCGCCGCGGCGCGTCAGCAGCTTATGGACATGGGCGCGCGTCGCCCTCTTCGCGCTCGCGGCGTGCGGACTCGTCCGCATTTCGTTCGGGAACGACCCCTCGTCGTTCTACGACATGGACAGGCGCCTCGCGGCCGACGAGGCACGCGTCGCCGAGGCGCTCGGATATTCCGACGCGAGGCTTGCGCTTGTGGACTTCGCCGACTTCGACCGCTGGCAGCGCGAGAACGCGGCGCTCAAGGCGAAGATGGGCGCGGATCCGGGAGGGGAGTTCCTCTCCGCGGCGGATCTGCCGCGCCAGATGCGCCTTTCGTTCAAGGGCAGGGAATACCTCGT
>JAFRJH010000045.1 GCA_017432385.1 Kiritimatiellia bacterium | reverse complement strand
TCCGCGGACGTCGCCCTGCTTGCCACCGCACGCATTGCATGCCCAAGGCTCTTGCCTCCGCACGCCTTGAGCATCATGCCGAGCGAGTACACGTCGCCCCTTACGGACGCCTCGCCCCTCTCGAGCTGCTCAGGCGCAGCAAAGCCGGGCGTCCCTACGCCGACGCGGCGTCCGTCCACGACCGACACCGCCGGAGCTCGCCCGGGGTCCGCTGCACCGATCCGCTTGACGAGCCCGAGGTCGATCAGGACGGGCTCGCCGTTCCGTCTCCTGAGCACGTTGGCGGGCTTCAGGTCGCGGTGCAGAAACCCCGCGGCGTGCAGCGACTCCACCCCGGCCGCGAGCGCGCAGACGAAACGCACGACCTCGCCCCTGTCCAGCGGAAGGAAAAGCGGCTGGAGATATTCCATCACGAAGTAGGGACGCCCGGCGACCGTCCCTGCGCCGCAAAAGCGCGGAAGACATGGAAGCGCGAGCGTCCTTATCGCCTCGCGCTCCGCCTCAAAACGCGCGCCGAGCCCGCCGGAGTCGCCCGTCAGCAGCTTGAGCGCGCCCTCGCCCCCCATCTTCACGCCGACGACGCGGTAGACCTCCGCCGAGAGGCCGGACCCGAGATACGCCTCGACGCGCCAGCCGTCGACGACTTCGCCGAGACGGAGCCTCCCCCCGGCGGGCCTGCATTCCGCCTTTCGCCCGGCCAGCAGCTCCTCGACGCTCTTCACCTACTGCCTGGAGAATGAGATGTTGCGGAGCTCGATCAGGTCGGCTGTCGCCGTGGAGCTCACGCTGAGCGCCATGAGATCGAGGTCGTTCATGTTGAACTGGAGGTCGACGTCCACAGAGTACCGCTTCCAGTCGCCGTCAAGCTCGACGGAGTCGATGAAGCTCGCGAAGTTCTGCTCGTTGGAGAGGCAGTTGATCTTGAGGCCGAACGGGTTCTCGCTCTTGGCCCTCGCCTCGCACGAGAAGCGGTAGGTGCCGGGGCCGGACGCGAGGAAGCGCTCGGTGATCACGGCAAGCATTCCCGCGCCCTTCTCGCACTGCGTCAGACGGTAGATCGGCGCCCCCTTCTCGTCGCGCTGGACCGCGTCGAACTTGACCATCCAGGATGGGCAGCGCTGCCAGATGCTGCGGATGGCCGTCTCGGGCGAGACGTCCTCGACCAGGTTGGCCATCGGCTCCGGAAGCGGGACCTTGCGCTTTTCCGGGCAGGTCCAGCCGACCTCTACGCGGTTCGCGACTGCGGGCAGCTCGGGCCTGGAGGACTTGTTGACGACTGTTATCGCGGCGCGGTCGCCGTTGCGGATGCGCTCCGCGGGGATCGCGTCCATGCGCGATCCTCCCACCCAGAGGTTTGTGAACGCGAGGGTGTAGTTGTCGGAGATGAGCCATTTTGAGGGATCGTGCATGATCGACACGATCACGCCGTCCGTCTTGCCCATGGTCTTCCAGTCGTCGCTTCCGCTGCCGAACGGGACGGATACGTTCTCGAACCCGAAAGACTTGGGGAGCGTGCCCATGTTGCCGCCCACGAAGAAGCGGGAGAAGTGCGGGCAGTCCACGGCCGAGAGGTTCCTGAAGAGGAACTCCTGTGTCTGGTGCTTGAGGTCCTGTGGTCCCGGCTCCTTCCTGGCGGCGCCGGAGTTCATCTCGTTCCACTTGTTGTTGCGCCTGAGCACCCCGTTGTACACGTTCCTTATGAGGCCCTCGTCGGCGCGGAAGACGTCGATGTCCTCAAGCACGACCCCGTGGTTGGATCCCTGCGGGAAGATGGCGTTGCAGGACGTGCCGATCGCGATGTTGGCGAGCTTCGCGTTCCCCTTGATTCCGCTCACGACGAGCGCGTTGTCCCCGACGTACAGCCACGCCCCGTCGACGACCAAGTCGCGCCCGCCGCAGGTGATGCCGTCGGAGCACATCATGGACGACAGCGCCTTGACGTTGCGGAAGGTCACGTCCTTGAACCATGTGCAGTAGTTGAAGGTGCGCGAGTCGACGAGCTTGATGTCCTCAAGCGTGACGCCGTGGTTCGAGACGTTCAGGAACCCGCGCTTGGTGTTCTTGTTCTGGTCGAACCTGAAGATGTTCGAGAGCGGGTCGAGGATCATGCCGCGCCCGTGGACGTAGCACCCCTCGGACTTGACCACGAGACGCGAGTTGAGCACCGCGCCGGGCGCGATGTACACCTCCTTGACGCCATTGTCGATCACCGTAACGCCGTCCTCGCCCGGCGGATCCTGCCATCCGTCGACGTACATGACCCCCGGCGCGCCCTTCTGCGGTATCTTCGAGGGGTCCTCGGGCGCCTCGGCGAACACGGAGAGGATCGTCTTGTCGTAGTCGTTGAGCCTGATGCCGAACATGGCCGGCTTGTCGAGCCAGACGGAGATCGCGCCTTCCTTGAACTGGTGGCGGAGCTTCAGACGCGACGGGAACACCGTGTAGCTCTTGACGTCCCGCCTCACGGCGATGTCCACCCTCACGCCGCCGCCGTCGAACGCGAACTCGCAGAACCTGCGGTTGACGTCTCCGCCGCGCGTACGGCGCGTGAGCGACGACTTCTCGCAGTGGTTCCAGACGACAAGCGGCACCTTCTGCTTGCCCTGCACCACGCGCACCTGGTACTCGCGGTCGCGCTCGATGGTCTTCGGATAGTCTGGATAGGCCGTTATCGCGGCATCGGCGGCGGCCGCAGCGGCGAATGCGGCGAAAAGCACTGCAAGTCTGTTCATCGAAGGATCCTTGTCACATCAAGATTTTTGGAGTATTTTACCAAAAACAACCCCGACATGTCAGCCCCGGCGGCACTGCGGCGTTCAGATGGCGAGCAGCATCCCGAGATTGCGCAGAAGGCCGTTCTTGCGGATTCCGTGGCCGAGAAGCGTCCACGCGCGGACGGGCCACGCCCTGCGGTCGATGCCGACGAGCGCCCGGAGGGCGAGAGGCGAGGCGTCGCCGTACCGCTCGACGAACGCCTCGGCCTGGCGGACGTTCGCGTAAAGCCTTTCGCGCAGCGCGCGCACCCCGCGCGCGGCAAGGCCGAAGTAGTATCCGGGGGACACCCTGCGGCCCCCTATCGCGTTTCCGCCGTGCTGTCGGTAGAGAAGCGTCGGCTCCGCCAGGAAACACGTCTTCCCGAAAACGCTTGCGACAAGCATCACCCAGCTGTCGTGCATGAAGGCCTTCTCGGGGACCGGCGCGGCGAGCCTCCGCAGCGCGGCGTTCATGAGCATTGTGTTGCCGTACGCGACGTTCTGCATCACGAGCTGCTCCGGACGCGTCCGGAGCGGATCCACGGATATGCGGTGGAACAGCGAGCCGTCGAGCGGACGCAGGTCCCGGTCGACCACCGTCGCGTCCGTGTAGACGAGAAGCGGGACGTCGCGGCCCCAACTTTCCTCCAGTTCGCGCATCTTGGCGAGCGAGCGCTCGAGCTTGTCGTCCATCCAGACGTCGTCCTGGTCGGCGAAGGCCGCGTACTCGGCTCCTGACATCTCGAGGAGCGCGGCGAAATTGCCGCGGGCGCCGTCTCCGCCCGCGTCCTCGCGGCGGATCAGGTTTACCTCTACGCCGCGCTGCGCGCGTATGCTCTCGAGCTGCGCCTTCAGCATGCCCGGGTCGGGGCGGCAGGTGGCAAGAAGGACGTCAATCACTTCGTCTCCCCCTTCCCACCGCGGCGGATGCCGTCCAGGATGTGCCCGAGCGCGACGGACGCCGCATGCGGGTAGTTCAGCGCGACGGCGTCCGCCAGCGCCTCGCGCTCCGCCCTCTTCGGGTCTTTTCCGGCGACGACGACATCGTCCAGAAACCGCTCGATCGCCTCCTCGTCGAACGCCAGGTAGCAGCAGCCAAGGCACTTCCTTCCCAGGGGGGCGAACTTGGCCTCGGCGTCGCCGGGAGACTTAAGCATGTAGCAGCAGGGCTTCCTCGTGTAGAGGTACTCGACCAGGAAGGACCCGCAGTCCTGTATGCACGCGTCTGACATGGCGAACTCGCGGAAGTAGCCGCCCTCTCCGGACCACGCCACGTTCGGCTTCGACCTGAGCGCCGAGAAATAGCGCTCGACGCGCTCGACTCCCCACTGCCCGGGACGCGAGAGGACGCGCATGAGGAACGGATGCGGACGGAACACGAAATCGATCTCCGGATATCTGTCCGGGAGCGCGAGCAGGAAATCCGCGTACCGCGCGAAGTTCGAAAGCGCAAGTTCGTCGTTTGTCCCGCCCTCGACGGAGTGATGGAGGGCGACGAGCACGCGGCGACGGGCGGAAACCGGGTGTCCGCAGGCGGCCAGGGCGTCCATCTTCACGTATCCCGCGAGGTCGCCGTTCACCCCGCCGATCGGGGACGCGGCGCGGTACTCGTCCATCGTGTCTCCGCACTCGAAGAACGCCTTCCACATCCAGGCGTAGCTCTGCCTGCACATGACGCCCCGGTCGTATGCCGACCTGTAGAAGCCGTAGTTGACCATGACCGGGAGGAACTGACGCCCCACGGAGTAACGCGGATTGTAGCGGAACGACGACATCTCGTAGGGCGACGGATAGCAGACGACGTCGGCGTCTTCCAGCACGTCGCGCCACACTCCGTCCACGTCCTGCTCCGCCGCCGAGAGCCTGTCCGCGGGAATCTCCGCAGCAAGCGCCCCGCGGCACGACGCCATTTCGCTCAGGACCGCGCCGTCGCGCCACCGGACGTCCGGGACGACCACGACGCGCGGGTCAAACTCGTCCGAGGCAAGCATCGCGTCGAAGAGAGGCCTGGCGGGGAACATGGAGGCGTTCGACACGAGGAACACGGACCTGAGCCTTTCGCCCGCCTCAAGCTTCGCGGCCGCGCGGGCGCAGCGCGCCCGGAAGGAGCCCTGCTGCTCGGCGTACGTCACCTTTCGCGGCGCGCCCCCGAGGAACGACGCGGGACGGCCTTCGCGCCGCCCGAAGCGCTCGTAGTGGAGGAGAGGGTTCATTCCGGATCTGCGGACATCGCCGTTGAGGGCGAGATATTCGTCCGTGACGAATCCAGTGGACGGGCTCCTGTTCCCCGACACGCCGAAGAGCAGGTAGTGGAGCGCGGGATCGACGCCGTTGGCCGCGACGTCGGAATTGTTGGCGAGATACCACTCCGCGTCGAAGAGCGGCGACTCGGCTATCGTCCTGCGGTCGCGGCGCAGGGCGAGCACGCCCGACAGCCCGAGCTGCCTCAGCTTCGCAAATGCGATCGAGATCTTGCGCCCGAGCCTCATAGCGCCGCGTCAGCCCTCCCAGGGCTCGATCCCGGCGAGGCCGGGATGCCGCATGTCCTTGTCGGAGAGCCTGAGCTCGACGCCGATCCTCGGCCATTCGATGCCGAGCGCGGGATCGTCGAAGCGCATGCCCCTGTCCGCCGCCGGACAGTAGAGGTTGTCGCACTTGTAGCTGAAGAGGGTGTCGTCCTCGAGCACGATGAATCCGTGGGCGAACCCGCGCGGGACGAAGAACTGGCGGCGGTTCTCGGCCGTAAGGGTGACGGAGACATGGCGACCGAACGTGGGCGAGCCCTTCCTTATGTCGACGGCGACGTCCCACACCGCCCCGCGGATCACCCGCACGAGCTTCGCCTGGGTATGGGGCGCGGCCTGCCAGTGGAGCCCGCGCACAACCCCCTTCGCCGAGAACGACTCGTTGTCCTGCACGAAGTCCGCCGTAATGCCGGCCTCCGCGTACCGCGCCTTGTTGTACTGCTCGCAGAACCATCCGCGGGCGTCGCCGAACCTGTCCGGCTCGACGATCCTGACGCCCTCAATCTCAGTTTCCAATACTTTCATTTTCGCGTACATTCCCTGTGTGTCAATGCAGCAGCGCCGAAGCCGGCATGTCGGACGGAATCGCCCAGCCGGACGGCGAGAAATCGAACGGAAACACCCGTATTCCGTCAGGCGCGCAGTTGCGCTTGAACGCTTGGGTGACGAGACGGCGCAGAAACGTGTCGAGCGTCTTCTCGACAAGCTCCGCCGTGTACCGCCCCTTGAAGAACCGCTTCGCGGCGGAGAGGAGACCGCGCCTGTCGAGGCCGTTCACCACGAAGTTCCAGATGAAGAAGTCGTGCAGCTCGTACGGGCCGAGCCTGTCCTCCGTGACCTGGCCCTTGACGAGCTCCGGGCTGACGGGCGTCGCGATTATGTCCTTCAGGGCCTCCGCCGAAACGCGGAGCGGGCTGCCGGCGTCGGCGCCATCGAGCACGGCGTCGGCCCACATGTCGCAGACCTTCCTGACAACCGTCTTAGGGACGCCGGAGTTCACGCCGAACATAGACATGTGGTCGCCGTTATATGTGCACCAGCCGAGCGCGATCTCGCTCATGTCCCCGGTGCCGAGCACGATTCCGCCGACCATGTTCGCCTTGTCCATCAGGATCATCGTCCGCATCCTGGCCTGCGCGTTCTCGTACGTCACGTCGGGTGTCTTCCCGTCGTGCCCGATGTCACGGAGGTGCTGCTTCACGGACTTCGTGATGTCGATGGTCTCCAGGTCGAGCCCGAGGCCTTCGCAGAGACGGCCGGCATTGCCCTTCGTCCGCTTCGTCGTGCCGAACCCGGGCATCGTGTAGACGTGGATTCCGCTTGGATCGAGTCCGAGCGCGGCGAAGGCGCCGCGGGCGACGATGAGGCAGAGCGCGGAGTCGAGCCCGCCCGATATCCCTATCACGACGTCCCTTGCGCCGATGCGCCCGAGGCGCGTCGCGAGCCCCGAGACCTGCTTTTCATACACCTCGGCCGGATCGCACGGGAATGCCGGTGTCGCGGCCCTGCGCGCGGGACGCCTGGCGAGGCTGCCCAACGAGCCTCCCTCGGCAAGATACCTCCTGAGTTCCCTGTTCATCGCTCACTTCCTCCTTTCAGCCGGGCTGGCGGCGGAATTCTCGACTATGTCCGCGACGCGCGCCGCGGCGTCGGGCGCGGACAGGCCGCGCATCTTGGCCGCCATCTCGGCGAGCTGCCCCGGGTTGTCGTATTTGTTGACCAGGTAGCGGCACATCTGCCGTGGCGAAAGCTTCGACTGCACGCCCTCGTCCGCCGCGCCGCACGCTGCGAACGCATCCGCGTTGAAGTGCTGGTGGTCGCGCATCGACGTCGGAAGCGGAATGAGAAACGCGGGCTTCCCGCACGCCGCGAGCTCGAAGCATGTCGACGCGCCGGCGCGCGCGACCACGATGTCGGCCGATGCGAAGGCGTTCGCCATCTCGCGCTCGAAGGCGTTGACGCGCGACGGAAGCGAGACGTTCGCGTATGTCGCCATCACCGGCCCCTCGTCCGCCGCGCCGGTCTGGTGGATCACGTAGAGCGGGCGCCCCGCGCCGCGCCTGTCCAGCTCGCCCTTCATCATGGCGAGCGCCTCGCTCAGCAGGCAGTTCACCATGTGCGCGCCCTGGCTTCCGCCCGTCACGAAGACGACGAATGCGTCAGCGGGGATGAAGTCGAAGCGGCGTCCGGACGCGATGTCCGCACGGACGGGGAGCCCGGTCTTCACGGTCGCGGCGCGCGGCAGGTACCTCGCGGTCACGTCGAAGCTCGTCGCAACGGCCTTCGCGAAGCGGGAAAGGAACTCGACGGCGCGGCCGGGGATCGTGTTCGCCTCGTGGAGCACGACCGGCACCCCGCAGCTGCGCGCCGCGAGGACGGGCGGAAGCGACGAGTAGCTTCCCATCGCGAGAAGCGCGTCAGGCCTTGCCCTGCGCATCTCCCTCCGGCAGCGCGAGATCGACCGCCAGATCGAGAACGCGTTTCTGAGCGAAAGCTGCTTCGCGCCGGTCGAGAACGCGGGCCCGCTCCAGTTCCTCATGACGCTCGACTCTATGTCGCGCCCCGAGTCCCAGACGGTCACGTCGTGTCCGCGCGACTTCAGCTCCTCCGCCACCGCCAGTCCGGGAAAGGCGTGGCCGCCCGTCCCTCCGCATGCCACAATGATCTTCACGAACCTTCCTCCCCTGTGGGTTTCTGTGGATTCCGCACCCGGCGTCCGCTAGCGTCTGCGCCCCGCTTCGCGCCCTCGAATGCGCCCAGCGCCGATATCATGTCGTTAATGCGGACCTTTATGCCCGCCGAAGTCCTCTCCGTGCCGAGGACGATCTTGAGCACGGCCGACTCGAACACCGAGAAGAACGCCTCGGCCGTCCGCTCCGGGTTGACCTCGTGGCTGAACTCGCCCTTGACGACGCCCTCGGTGACGAGGTCGAGGAGCGCGGGGCGTATCCCGCCCGTGAAGTGCAGGATGCGTCCGCTCATGTCCTCGCCGGAACGCACCATGGCTAGAACGAAGTCGAAGATGGCCGACAGGAACTCCTTCTGCTCGAAGAGCATGTCGACGACGCGGTAGCAGACAAGCGACAGCCTCTCGGCGGCGCTTCCCTTCCCGCTCATCGCCTCGCGGCAGCCGTCCATTATCCGGCGCGTCGTCGCACGTATCGCCGCGTCCAGCACCTCGCGCTTGCTGCGGAAGTAGCGGTAGAGCACGGTGCGCGCGACGCCGACGGACGACGCGACCATGATCAGCGTCACGTTGTCGTAGCCGACCTGCGAGAACAGCTTCACCGCCTGCTCGGCGATCTCGAGCTTCCTCTCCTCGTGGTTGACGCGTCTGCGCATCGCTTCCCCGGGGCTACTTCACGCGGCCCGTGTACGCGTCCGCGGCGGAGTTGTCGGCCTGCGCCTTGAAGAAGTCGTCAGCCGCCTTGTAGCGCGCGGCGTCCCACGGACGCGGATTGCCGTTGAGCTGCACGACCCAGAGCTTGAGCTGCTTCCTGTGCCAGTTGACCATGCAGTTCGTGCCCCACGCGCCGCCGTGGCCGAACCACTGGTCCTCGCCGTCCTCGATCGGCGCAGCGAGCCCCAGCGAGTATCCGCCGAGCTCCTTCGGACGCGTCGTCACGGCGAGGATCGACTTCACCGTCTCCTCCTTCAGGATCCGCACGCCGTTGTCGCCCATTCCTAGGTTCATGAGCATCTTGTAGAACTTTACCTGGTCCCTGGCCGTGGTCCAGAGGCCGGCGCCCGCGGACGCGAAGACGTTCGGGCCGTTGTACGGACGCTGCTCCATCGGATTCTCCGACTTCCACGTCGCCGGCGCCTTGTCGTGGCAGTCGTACATCTCGATCTGCGTCTTGAGATGCCCGTCGGTGGGCCAGAACCATGTGGACTCCATGCCGAGGGGATCGAGCACCGTCTCCTTCAGGTAGTTCTCCCACTTCTTCCCGGTCACGATCTCGACGACCGCAGCCGCGATGTCGATTCCCGTGTTGGAATACTGAACCTTCGTGCCGGGCTCGAAGAGCAGCGCAGACGCCGCCGCAATCGCCGCGGTCTGCCTGAGCGGGGCGCCGCCCGACCATCCGCCGCCCCTGATCCCGCCCTGCTTCGCGCAGATCTCGAACGGGAATCCGCCCGTGTGGTTGAGGCACATGCGGACCGTGAGCGTGTTCTTCGCGCGCAGGAGCGTCTTCACGCCGTTGGTCTCGCCTCCGTTGACCCAGAGCGTCGCGAACTCCGGAAGGTACTTCGACACCGGGTCGTCCAGGTTGAGCCTGCCTTCCTCGACGAGCTTCGCGACGGTGACGCCGCAGAACCCCTTCGTCTGGGAGCACTGCATGAAGGCGTCGTCGAGCGTGATCGGGCGCCTCGCCGCCACGTCCGCCCAGCCCGCGCACTCGACCTCCTCGACGCCGTCGTTGTACAGGATCGAGATCGCGCCGGGAAGCTCCCCGCTCTCGATCCAAGGCGCAAGCGCGTCCTTCATGAACGACGTACCCGAGTCCTTCGCGCACCGTCCAGTGCAGCAGCCTGCGACAACAGCGGCCATCGCGGCAACGAACATCAGTCTCTTCATGTTCCATCCTCCTTGTTCAGATTTGACAAAAGCGCAATCACGGCCGTGTCGGTCCGCAGGATGCGCGGTCCTAGCGAAAACCTGCGGAACCCCCTGGACTCGAGAAGCTCCACCTCGTCGTCCGTCCAGCCGCCCTCCGGCCCTATCGCCAGAAGCAGCCTCCCCGGACGTCCCTCCGCGAGTGCCGAGCCCTCCGCGTACGGATGCGCGACGACGCGGTTCCGGGTCGGGAACATCGTGTCCAGCTCGTCAGAGACGAATCTGCGGAACGACCTGCGGACAAGCAGCTCGGGCATTACGCTCGTCCCGGCCTGCATGAGCCCGTCGATGAAAAGCGGACGCCAGTTCTCCTCCCTGAGAAGCGTCGCGCCCCAGAAGTCCTTTTCCACCTTCTTCGCGCCGACGAGCACGACCCTTCCCGCCCCCATCGCCGCCAGCTGCGGGAGAAGCCTCTTCATGACGCGCGGACGTGGTGGAGCGAGGACGATGTCGGCCCACGGCTTCAGCGACTCGCCGTCATGGCGGACCCTGACCTCGACCACGGGGCCGTCCGCTCCCTCGCGGACCGCGGCGATTTCGCCGCGCCCGACAGGGCCGTCGACCTCGCCGGTCCTGAGCTGCTGGCCTACTTCGCCGTGCAGAACGTCGAGGATGTGGCGCGCGCGCGCGCCGCCGCACGTCGCGACGCCGTCCGAAATCTCGAAGGACTCGAAGAGTATGCGATTCATCCAGGTCTGCAAATCGGGGTGTCCAATCCTGCCGGCGCCGAAGGCCTGTCACACCTTGGGGAGCTTCGCGAAGGACGCGGCGAGTTCCTCGTCGGTCGGCACGTAGTCGCCCATCGTGTGGTCGTTGAATGCCTGGTATGCGGTCATGTCGAAGTAGCCGGTGCCGGTGAGTCCGAAGAGGATCGTCTCGGCCCTGCCGCTCTCGCGGCACTTCACGGCCTCGTCGATCGCCGCGCGGATGGCGTGGCTCGACTCGGGCGCCGGGAGGATCCCCTCGGTGCGGGCGAAGTACTGTGCGGCGGCGAAGACGTCCGTCTGCCTGACGCTCCTGGCCTCCATGAGCCCCTGGTCGTAGAGCTCGGACAGGGTCGAGCTCATGCCATGGTAGCGGAGGCCGCCGGCGTGGCTCGCGGACGGGATGAAGTCGGCCCCAAGCGTGTACATCTTCGCCAGGGGGCAGATGCGGCCCGTGTCGCAGTAGTCGTAGGCGTACCTGCCGCGTGTGAACGACGGACAGCTCGCGGGCTCGACGGCGACTATACGGTAGTCGGCCTCGCCTCGCAGCTTCTCGCCCATGAAAGGCGCAATCAACCCTCCTAGGTTCGAGCCGCCCCCGGCGCAGCCGATGATGACATCGGGCTTTACGCCGAGCTTCTCGAAGGCGGCGCGCGCCTCGAGTCCGATTATGGACTGGTGGAGCAGCACCTGGTTGAGCACGGACCCAAGGACGTAGCGGTAGCCGGGGGACGAGACGGCGGCTTCAACCGCCTCGGAGATCGCGCAGCCGAGCGAGCCTGTCGTGCCTGGATGCTCGCGGTTGATCTTCTCGCCGATCTGCGTCGTCATCGACGGGGACGGCGTCACGTTTGCGCCGTAGGTCCTCATCACCTCGCGGCGGAAAGGCTTCTGCTCGTAGGAGCACTTCACCATGTAGACGCGGCAGTCGAGCCCGAAGAAGGCGCATGCCATCGAAAGCGCGGTGCCCCACTGCCCGGCGCCCGTCTCGGTCGTGACGCCCTTAAGCCCCTGCGCCTTCGCGTAGTACGCCTGCGCGACGGCCGAGTTCATCTTGTGCGAGCCCGAGGTGTTGTTTCCCTCGAACTTGTAGAATATCTTCGCCGGCGTGCCGAGCGCCTTCTCGAGGAAGTACGCCCTGATGAGCGGCGAGGGGCGGAACATGCGGTAGAAGTCGCATATCTCCTTCGGAATCGGGAAGAACGCAGTGCTGTCGTCAAGCTCCTGCTTCACGAGTTCCGCGCAGAACACCGGCTCAAGGTCGGTCGCGGTGCACGCCTTTCCGGTCGAGGGGTTGAGGAGCGGCACAGGCTTCTTCTTCATGTCCGCGCGCACATTGTACCAGGATGTCGGCACCTCGCTCTCCGCAAGGTATGTCTTGTACGGGACATCGTTCATCATCATCTCTCCTTAGTCTCTGGAAATCGCTTCGCCCCAGATGGGCAAATTGCGTGGAATTATATCAAAACGCATTTAAGACGGTCAATATCGCACGTCCGCAGCCTGGGCGCGCCTCCGCGGCGCCCTGGCTCCGCCCGTCCAGGATGCCGACGCGCCCGGCGATGCCGGCT
>JAFRJH010000044.1 GCA_017432385.1 Kiritimatiellia bacterium | reverse complement strand
GTGCTGGCCGCGGCCGCGGCCGCCTCCGCCGACATGAAAGTGGGCACCGTCGACATGATGGCGCTCGTGAAGAACCACCGCAACTACGAGACCAACAGGAACATCCTCCAGTCCACCGAGAAGGACTACCAGGGCAGGCTCGACGGGATGAAGAGCGAGCTCGAGGCGCTCCAGGAAGAGGGGAAGAAGCTCTCCGACGAGCTCCGCAACCCGATGCTCGCCGCGACGGCGAAGACGAAGATCGAGAACGACCTGACGAAGGTGCAGGAGAAGTTCATCGCCGGGCAGCAGAAGCTGCGCAGCACGGCGATGCGCAACCAGCAGGAGCTCTCCGACCTCGAGGCCCGGCTTCTGAAGGAGCAGGCGGCGGAGCTCAAGAAGACCGTCGCCGAGTTCGCCGAGAAGAACGGCTACGACATGATCGTCGACGCGTCCGCCGCGATATTCTCGAAGAAGGCCCTGGACGTGACCCCGCTCGTGCTCAAGGCGATGGGCGTCGACCCCGCGAAGGCCGCGGCCGCGAAGGAGAAGAATGACGGCACGTGAGGTCGCCGCCGCGCTCGGCGGCACGCTTGAGGGCGAGGACGTCGAGCTCCGCGCCTGCGGCGGGCTGGAGGAGGCCCGCGCCGGGGACCTCAGCTTCTGCAAGGACCCGAAGCACGTCAGGCTCGTCGAGTCCACGAAGGCGTCCGCCGTGCTGCTGCCGCCCGAGTGGTCGCTCGGCGCGCCGTGCTCGATAATCCGCGTCGCGGACCCCAACCGCGCCTGCATGGCGGCGGCCCGGATGTTCGCGCCGCCGGAACCGGTCCGCGCCCCGGGGGTGCACCCGACCGCCGTCGTCGACCCCTCCGCGAAGATAGGCGAAGGCGTCCACATCGGACCCTGGACCGTGGTCGAGAAGGGCGCGGAGATCGGCGCCGGCGCCGTAGTCGAGGCCCAGGTCTTCGTCGGCGAGGGCTGCAGGATCGGCGCGAATACCCACATCTACCCGCAGATGACCCTCCGCGAGGGCACGATCGTCGGCGCCGACTGCATCATCCACTGCGGCGTCCGCCTCGGCGGCGACGGCTACGGCTTCAACAACGGACGCCGCGAGGACGGCTCGGTCTACATCGAGAAGATCCCCCAGCTTGGCATCGTCGAGGTCGGGGACGGCGTCGAGATCGGCTCCAACACGACGATCGACCGCGCGCGCATCGGCCGCACCTACATCGGCCCCATGACGAAGATCGACAACCTCGTCCAGATCGGGCACAACGTCAAGATCAGGGGCTACTCGGGCCTCATCGCCCAGTCGGGCGTCGCGGGCTCCACCGAGATCGGCTACGGGTGCCTCGTGTGGGCGCAGGCCGGCGTCTCGGGGCATATCAAGATCGCGGACGGAGTGCAGGTCGGCCCGCAGGCCGGCGTCACGCAGTCCCTCGACGGCTCCGTGAAGTACGTCATCGGCGCGCCCGCCGAGAGCATGAAGGAGTTCGGCGGACGGCTCCTCGTCCCGAAGCTCCTCGCGAAGCTCAAGGCCGAGGTCAGGGAGCTCAAGTCCAGGGTCGCGGCGCTCTCGAAGAGATGAAGATCCTCGTCGTAAACGGGCCAAACCTCAATCTGCTCGGACTCCGCGAGCCCGAGCTCTACGGAAACCGTACCTACGCCGACCTCGAGCGCCACGTGCGCGAGACCGCCGGGCGGCTCGGCGTCGAGGTCGAGGTGCGCCAGACCAACCACGAGGGCGTCATCGTCGACTGGATCCAGCAGTCGCGCGGCGAGTTCGCCGCGGTCGTCCTCAACGCGGCGGCCTACACCCACACGTCCGTCGCCATCCTCGACGCGATCAAGGCCGTGAAGGCGCGCGTAGTCGAGGTCCACCTCACCGACCCGTCGACGCGCGAGGGATTCCGCCGCGTGTCCTACGTCGGCATGGCCGCCGAACGCACCTTCGCCGGGTTCGGGTTCGACTCGTACACGAAGGCGATGGAATATCTTGCGGAGGGCTGAGCCATGCCGATCTACGTATACGAGGCGAAGGATCCCGAGAAGGGCTGCGCGCGCTGCCGCGGCGGATTCGAGACGTCGCAGTCGATCAACGACGCAAAGCTGGAGAAGTGCCCGGACTGCGGCGCGGAGATATACCGCGTCATCCAGGCGCCGGGCCTCGGCCATTCGAAGACCGACCTCCACTACCGCGCCAAGCGGGCCGGATTCAACTGCCTCAAGAAGGTTACCAAGGGCGAATACGAAAAGATGTACTGACATGAGCGACTGCAGCCACAACTGCGCGGACTGCGCAAGCAAGAAGGACGGGTCCTGCAGAGGCGAACACGACTTCCGCGCCCCCGCGAACCCGAAGTCCGACGTGAAGCGCGTCGTAGCCGTGACCAGCGGCAAGGGCGGCGTCGGAAAGAGCCTCGTCACCTCGCTCCTCGCCGTCGCCGCGGCGCGGCGCGGACTCAGGACGGCGATCCTCGACGCGGACATCACCGGTCCGTCGATCCCCACCGCGTTCGGCGTAGCCGAGCGCGCGACGGCGGACGGCGAGGGCAACATCCTCCCGTGCCGCAGCATGGGCGGCGTCGGCGTGATGTCGCTGAACCTGCTCGTCGACAACCCCGCCGATCCCGTCGTCTGGCGCGGTCCCGTGATCGCCGGCGCGGTGAAGCAGTTCTGGAGCAACGTCGCGTGGGGGGAGGTCGACGTAATGTTCGTCGACATGCCGCCCGGCACGGGCGACGTTCCGCTCACCGTCTTCCAGTCCCTCCCCGTCACGGGCGCGGTCGTCGTCACCTCGCCCCAGGACCTCGTCTCGATGATCGTCGAGAAGGCGGTCAGGATGGCGGACTTGATGAAGGTCCCGGTCCTCGGACTGGTCGAGAACATGGCGTCCTTCAGGTGCCCGGACTGCGGAAGCGTCCACAGGCTGTTCGGCGGGGGCGGCGCGGCGGAGATCGCCGCCCGCCACGGAATCGCCGCGACCGCGTCGCTCCCGATCGACCCGGAGCTCGCGAAGGCCGTCGACGCGGGAAGAATCGAATACGCCGAGTTCTCGGGGCTCGACGCGATCCTCGACGCGGCGCTCGCGAAGTAGGGAGGGGGACATGACGGACAGCGACAGGCTCGCAATCGTCGAAAGCGCGCTGGACGAGGTGCTTCCAGCGGCCGGTTCGCGCCCCGCGAAGCTCCACGACGCGATGCACTACGCCGTCGGCTCCG
>JAFRJH010000043.1 GCA_017432385.1 Kiritimatiellia bacterium | reverse complement strand
TCCTTCACGCTGGCGGCGACGCCCGCCTTCTTGGCCGGGGCGCGCTTGGCGCCGTCCTTCGCGACGGCCTTGGCGCGGCGCTCGGCGCGGGCGGCCTTCTCGGACTCGTCGCGCTTGGCGCGCTCCTGCTCGCGCTTCTTCGACTCCTCGGCCGCCTTGGCGCTGTACTCGTCGTTGGCGGTCTGGACGACCTTGCAGAGGCCGTTGAGGATAAGCTCGATGCCGCGGACGCTGTCGTCGTTGCCGGGGATGACGTAGTCGATCGGCTCCGGATCGGCGTTCGTGTCGACGATCGCGACGACGGGGATGTGGAGGCGGACCGCCTCCTTGACCGCGTTGGCCTCGCGGACGACGTCGACGATGACGACGGCGCCGGGCTGCTCGGCCATGTCGGCGATGCCGGTGAGGTTCTTCTCGAGCTTGGCGAGCTCGCGGCGGAGCATCGAGGCCTCCTGCTTGTGCTCGGAGAGCTCGCCGCCGTTGGCCTTCGCGGTGGCCTGGAGCTGGCGCATGCGCTTCACGGACGAACGGATCGTCTTCGCGTTGGTGAGCGTGCCGCCGAGCCAGCGCTCGGTGATGTAGAACTGGTCGACGTTGACGGCGGCCTGCTTGACCATCTCGGCGGCCTGCTTCTTGGTCGCGACGAAGAGGATCTTCTTGCCGGCGAGCACGGTGTCGCGCAGGAAAGCCGCGGCCTCGTCGAGCATCTGGACGGACTGCGTGAGGTCGATGATGTGGATTCCGTTGCGCTTGTCGAAGATGTAGCCCTTCATCTTCGGGTTCCAGCGCTTCGTCTGATGGCCGAAGTGAAGTCCGGCGTCAAACATGTCCTTGAGGGTGATGCCCGTGAGGGCGGACGTAGGCATATCCATTTTGTTTCTCCTTTGAATTCCTTGTCAGAACCAATCCGCTTTGTCAGGGGATGGAATACCCCGGATCATTCGCTTCATCCCGTCCACCGTGGACAAGATGGCGGGTAGTTTACCAAAAAAGGCGGCCGGATGCAATAGGGGTCAGTGCTTGTCGAGGTAGAACTCGCACATCACCGTCGTGCCGGTGGGTATCTTCGACTGGATGTCGAAGAAGTCGGCCACTCGCTTCGAGTTCGCGAGGCCCATGCCGGCGCCGAAGCCCATGGAGCGTATCCAGTCGTTCGCGGTCGAGGTCCCGTCTTGGCAGGCCCACTCTACGTCCTTGATGCCCGGCCCCTTGTCCTTCGCCACGATCGTCGCCTTCTCGTGGTCGAGGATGAAGGTGATCGTGCCGCCGAGGGAGTGGATGCAGATGTTGATCTCCAGCTCGTAGGCGGCGACGGCGACGCGGCGGACGAGCTTCGTGTCCACGCCGGCCTCCTTCATCATCTTCTTGATCTCGTTCGCCGCCTTGCCGGCGCTGGTGAGGTCGTTGCGCACCACGACGAACTGGCGCATGGAGTAGTACGGCAGGGCGCCCTCGCTCCTCGCGGGCTCGGCGGGCTGCGGCGTCTCGCGCCCCTCCAGCTTCGCCAGCTCGCGGGTGAGCTCCTTCATCAAGACGCGCATGACGTCGCGCTGCGAGACGATCCCCACGAGGTCGCGGTCCTTGTTGAGGACCGGGAACCGTCCGAAGGTGTAGTTCTCGAAGAACTTGATCGCGAACGCGAGCGGCATGCCCTCCTCGAGCACCACGAGGTTCGTCGCCATGTGCTGCTGGCAGGTGTCGGTTATCCAGCCGCCCTCGAGTGCCTTGATGATGTCGTTTACGGAGACGATCCCGAAGAGGCGCTTGCCCTCGAGAACGGGCACGCCGGAGATGTTGTTGCGCTTCATCAGGTTCTGGGCGAAGCGCATGGAGTCCGTGCGGACGACCGAGATGATGTCGTGGTTGCGCATTACGTCCTTCACGCGAAGGCGCTGGAGAAGCTCCATTATGACGAGCGGGCTCTCGCCGTCGGAGCCGGGCAGGCCCGGGCCCGACACCCGCCTCGCCTTCTTCTCGTGCGCCGCGAGTATCTCGTCGTCGCTCTTCAGCTCGCCGCCGGAGAGGATCTTGGGCTTGTACTCCTCAGCCATTCCGCTCCCCGGCCAGGAAATCGTGCACGCGAACGCAGCTCTCGTACTTCGACAGCGGAGACGAGACGAGCGGGATGCCGAGGGTGTCCGCAACCTGGCACATCGTCTGCGGCAGCGGCTTCGCGTTGTGCACCACGACGCACATCGCCCCCACGATGTTGGCCGTCCTGATCGCCTGGTCGGAGGCGAGGGACGTGAGAAGCAGTATGTCCTCGGCGTCGTTGAGGAGGACGTCGCTCATGAGGTCGTTTGCGACGACCGCGCCGACCTTGCGGTCGGACTCGCCGCCGGCCACAAGCGTTCCGTCCAGAGTCTTGACAATGTCATTGATGTTCATATGCCGCAATTATACCAAAAATGCCGATCCGGCGCGAGTCGCGAGTCATCTGTTGACAATCGACTCGACCTTCCTGCGGAACTCGTCCATGGCGAGCTTTCCGTCCATCGCGGCCCTGTAGCCGTACTTTTCCGCGAGGTCGTCGCACTCCTTCCCGGCGAGCCCGGCCTCGCGCAGGATGCGGATCTTCTCCGCCGCGACCACGCCAGACCGGAGCTCCGCCATGCGGACCGAGAGTTCGCCGCGCGGATAGACGAGGTAGGTGTCGCCGGCCTTCCAGTGGCCGAACGAGGCGTCGGCGTACGGATCGTGGGGCCAGGAGTTCGCCGCCCACCTGAGGAATCCGTCGAAGCCGGCAAGCGCCGGATACGCACCGATCCAGAACCCCTCGGCGTCGGGGCTTTCCATGAATGTGTTGGGGCGGTTCGGTCCGCAGCAGACGTAGAACGTCGTCTTCCAGCCCTTCTCGCGGCGCGGTGCCAGCTCCGCGAGGAATTCCGGCGTAAGATGGGAGAGCCCCTGGCTGTAGTTGTCGATGACGATGCCCGAGAATTCGGACGGCTTGCGGTTGCCGGCCATCGAGATCTTCATCCCGGGGACCTTCTCGCGGATGAACAACGCTATGTTGCGCACATCCTCGGGCGAACGCTCGTCCATCGCCATGTAGGCGTCGTCGAACCAGCCCTTCGCCTTTAGGTGCGCGGCGAAGTCGACGAGGAAGTCGCCCCAGAAGTCGGCAAACTCGGGCGTGCCGGGGACCGCCTTCGCGCGGCGGATGCCGCCCTTCTCGTCCTGCCACCGCACCACGTAGCCCCACGGACACATCGTGTAGCAGGCGATGTCGGGCCCGATGCCGCACTTCCTGCCGAACTCCACGTACTCGTCGAACACGCCGTAGTCGAACTTCCAGCTGCCGTCCGCCGTCTTCACGCGCCCGACCATGGAGTGGTACGCGTCGTAGCACTGGTGGTTCCACGGCAGGTCGAGGAGCGTTACCGTCAGCGCCTTGACGCCGCAGTCGGCGAGGGAGCGCCACACGGGCTCCATCGCCCTGTAGTGCTCAGGGGAGAACGGCTCCACGCCGGCAAAGCGCGCCACGGCCCAGGGGTGCTGCCAGAGGTCGAGGAAGTACTTCCATTTCCCCGGCGGCGGCAGCACGCGGTCCACGACGCGCACCTCCATCGGCCCGAACCGCACCACCCCCGGCTTCGCGTCCGCGGACGCGGCCACGCG
>JAFRJH010000042.1 GCA_017432385.1 Kiritimatiellia bacterium | reverse complement strand
CGAAGTCGAAACGCTCGAACGCCTTGCGGAAGGCTTCGCGCTTCAGCAGAACGGTATTCCAGCTCAGGCCGCACTGAAGCACCTCGTACATCAGATACTCGAAGAGCTTGCGGTCGTTCCGGCACGGCGTCCCCCACTCCTTGTCGTGGTAGGCACGCTGCTGTTCGTTCAGCTCGAAATACGGACAGCGAATCTTTTTCATGGCCCCGCCCTTATCGGATGAAGTGCATCGGCTGACAAGGCTCCTGCGGAGTGCAGGGGACGGCGTCGGGGCGCTTAGGGTTCGTGAGCAGCCACGCCATGGTGCGGGCGAGCGTGCGCATCGTCTGCATGCCCTCCGTGTCCTTCTCGCATTCGCCTTCCTCACGTCCGAACACGATGTTCCAATACTGCGAGGTGACGACAGGGCAGTTCAGCATCTCGAACGGCATGTTCATGCACTGGTACGCCGCCGTCGAGCCTCCGCGACGGCACACCGCGATGGAGGCGGCGGGCTTGCATTCAACATGCTTGCGTCCTGCAACGCAGACGCGTTGCCATACCGCCATGAACGCGCCATTGGGCTGGCCGTAATAAACGGGCGCTCCGACCACGAACGCATCGGCTTCAGGCAGTTTTTCGACGATGCGGTTGGCGACGTCGTCATCGAACACGCAGCGTCCAAGCTCCTTGTTCATGCATTGCCAGCAGGCGACGCACCCGCGCACAGGTTTCTTGCCGATCCAGACGGTATCGGTTTCAATCCCCTCGGCGGCGAGGGTGTCAGCGACTTCCTTGAGCGCACGCGCCGTGTTGCCGTTCGCGCGCGGACTTCCGTTTATCATCAGCACTTTCATTTCTCAGTTCCTTTCTGCTTCGTTCAAATACGGCCCGAGGAGGGCGGGGAGCTGGATTTCGGCGAAGCGGACCGTCCATTCTTCGGGGACGAACTTTTCGTCGCTCATGCACCAGCATGTCATCATGCCGTAGAGCTCGCACATGAAGATGTGTACAAGCGTTTCTACCGGGGTGGATTTCTTGAGCAATCCGTCCTTGACTGCGTCTTTGAGGAATGCCGTCAGATGCTTGAGGTCGTAGGCGTACTTTCCCCCGCACATCTCACCCGGCGAGTCGTTCGGGTTGATCACCTCGCGCACCCACTGGCGGCAGAGCTCCGCCCCGCCGCACGTCACGCCCTCCATGAAGCCTTTGAAGTAGAACGCGAGTTTTTCCACAATCGACCCCTTGTGTTCGCGTGCCTTGCGGTCCACGTCGCAGAACCACGCCTTGCAGCACTCGAATACGATATCCTCCTTGCGCTTGAAATAGACGTAGAAGGTGCCCTTGGCAACGCCACAGGCGTCCGTGATGTCCTCGACGGACACGTTGGCGAATCCCTTTTCCTCGCTGAGGGAACAGGCCGTCTCGTATATCTATTGCCGCGTCTCCAGCGCGTTCTTCTGCCGCTTTGTCACTTGCTTTGTCTCCTATTGGGTGAAAGACGGCGCATATTATATCACATCGCCGACTGTAGGTCAATGACCTGCGGTCAGTCATTTAGGCTTGTCTCGCCTTTCTCTTGGTGGAAACTACGGTTCTTGGCGGGTCACGGACGGTTAGTAGCTCGTCCCATCGGGTCGTGGGGCGTTTAGAGAGTTTCGACCGCTTCATCTGCCAGGAGCGGGGCTGGATACTACCGGCTGGAGAACTTGTAGCCGACGCCGTGGACGGACTCGATTCGTGCGGCATCTGGGCCGAGTTTTTTACGAAGGAGGGTCAGGCGCTGGTCAAGCGTGCGCGTGGTGCCATAGTAGGAGACGCCCCAGAAGCGGTCCAGCAACTCGTCGCGGGTGAACACCTTGCCGGGGTTGTCGGCGAAAAGCTTCAACAGCCCGAGTTCGCGCGGCAAGAGTCGGCTCGACGTGCCATCGGCGGCAACAACCGTCAGCGTGGCTGCATCCACGCGCGCCGAACCGACGGCAAAAGCGCCTGCCTCCTCCGGTCGGGCCGCGAGTAGCGCCCGCCGCAGGAGGGCGGCGATACGGGCAAGGAGCTCGGTGATGGAGAATGGCTTGGTGAGGTAATCGTCCGCACCGGCGGAAAGCCCTTCGACCTTTTGGGCGTCAAGTCCTCGTGCCGTCAGCATGAGGATAGGCAGGTAGGCGTCCGTCCGCCGGATGGTCCTGCAGGCGGAAAGACCGTCCATCCCCGGCATCATGATATCCAGCACCAGCACGTCCGGACGCCGCTCGGCGATTGCCGCGAGGGCCGCCTCGCCGTCGGCGACATGCCGCACACGATACCTTTCGGACTTCAGCGCCGTGCAGATGCCCTTGGCGAGCAAGGCGTTGTCTTCCGCCACAAGGATCTCACGCATGGTGGCCTCCGTCCTCGTCTACCCCCTCGATCACGCCGAATAGCGCCTTGTCGAGGACGATTTCGACGAGCCGCCTGCTTTCATCCGCCACCGCGTCCAGCGCCTCGTCGCGCTCCGCGTCGGATTCATAGCGCCGCTCCTTTACGATTTCGCTGTAGAGCTGCACATTG
>JAFRJH010000041.1 GCA_017432385.1 Kiritimatiellia bacterium | reverse complement strand
GCTGGCGTCGACTACGAGGTCCCGCCGCTGAGCGCCTGGGACGAGGAATGGGATTCCTTCCGCGTGCTGTCCGGCGGCGCGGCCGGCGAGGGCGCGGAGCTGGTCGTGGACTACTGGACTGCCGCGGTGGTGGCGGACTCCCAGCGTCCGTGCTGCATGAGCGCGCCCGCGCTCTACGACTACTACCGCACGTCCGCCGCCGCCGTGAAGGAGGCTCTCGACCCGCGCAAGTGGTTCCTCTCGATGGACGAGATCCGCGCCGGCGGGACGTGTCCGCTCTGCCGCGCCCGCGGCCTCGACATGGCGCACCAGCTCGGGGAGTGCCTATCGCGCCAGCGCGAGATCATCAAGGCCGTGCGCCCCGACGCCCAGATCTACGTGTGGAGCGACATGCTCGACCCTGCGCATAACGCGCACGACA
Organism: Kiritimatiellia bacterium; assembly: GCA_017432385.1. Lineage (GTDB taxonomy): Bacteria > Verrucomicrobiota > Kiritimatiellia > RFP12 > UBA1067 > UBA1067. The sequence goes on along the minus strand of JAFRJH010000041.1, from coordinate 7,265 downwards.
ACTACTACTCCTGCGGGAGCACGTTCGAGGGGTCGTGGCAGTTCGCCCCAAAGGACCTCGTGATCAGCTGCTGGTACGAGGAGATACGCGACGTGTCGATGCCTTTCTTCGCCGAACGCGGCTTCCGCACGCAGGCGGCGGCCTACTATGACGCGGACGACCTCGAGGGCTGCCGCGCCTGGCTCGAGACATGCGGCCGGACGTCCGGGTGCACCGGCATCATGTACACCACATGGAGCGACAAGTACGGACTTCTCGCCCCGTTCGGGAAACTTGTCAGGGGATCCGCTCCCAGGCCATTTGTGATCATTATGCGCTGAGGTGACAGATGTTGGCAAGATGCTTCTCGCTGAGCGGGACAAGTCGTTTCTCGGCTGGATTTGGTATAATACATGCCATATGCAAAGCAAGTCTTTTGTGTTGTGCCTTGCCGGGGCCTTGGCGCTGTTCCTGTCGCCGGACGCATTCGGCGTGTCGGCGACGGTTAGAAGCAGGGCCGAGTTTCTTGGCGCAGTCGCGAAGGCGTCGGACGGGAAGGGCCTTCTGGTGCAGGACCTCGATGTCGTCTTCGCGGCGGACTGTGCGCCAATCAAGATCGGCGAAGACGATATCTGGAACCAGAATGCGAAATGCCTCCTCGACTGCGGCGGCCATCGGATAACACTCGATGCGGGCGGCTGCCCTGGCGGCACCGTGGTGATCGGGGGGAATGCCGAAGGCGGGCGCAGGGAAGACAGGTCGGCCGCGATCAAGGGCTGCGGCAGGGAGTCGGTCTTCAGAAACCTGACCTTTGTCAACCAGGGGCGGCTTGAGTTCGCAAGCGTCGAAGGCACTCGTGTAAAGGACTGCGACTTCATCGGCTGCGGGCCGTCCTCCGATGCCTGGGCGGGCGAGGGTGGCGCGGTGAAGGGATGCGGAATCGTCGAAGGCTGCGGCTTCGAGCGCTGCCGGGCGCGCGTCGGCGGCGCGTTGAGCGACTGCGGATACGTAGTCGAGTGCCTGTTCGTCGATTGCCGCGCCCTTGACGGAGGCGGCGCGATAGCCGGGGCCGGCGACGTATCGCGCTGCGAGTTCCGCAGCTGCGGTTCCGAGATTTCCAACGGCGGTGTCGGCGGTGCTATCTACGGAGGCCGCGACGTCGTTTCATGCCTTTTCGTCGACTGCACGGCGAAGCAGGGCGGTGCGATCATGTCGGCCGAATCGCTCGGCGGCCAGCACCCCAAGGTTGTCCACTGTACGTTCATCCGCTGCCGCGGGGAGCAGAACGACGAGGCGGTGTTCGAGAGCTCCGCAGATTCTCCGCTCTTCATGTTGAACTGCCTCAGCTACGGAAGCGCCATGCTGCAGGAAGGCGCGGACGAAGCCGACAAGTTCGGCTGCTATTGCCTGGAGGACGATGGATTTTTCGCAGACTACGCCAAGGGCGACTTCCACCCGAACCCCGCGCTTCCGGATAGCTGGGAGGATCCGTGCGGACTGAGGTTCGGCGAGTCTGGCGCGGCGGTGTTCGTCTGCCGAGATCTCGACGGATTCGGCTACCAGCTGTCCTCGCCATGGCCGGTCTGTCCGGGATGCTATCGTTTTCGGGCTGGCGATGGCGTGGAATCCGCCTCGCCAGAATCCGCCGGCAAGGACGCGACTTCCGTGGTCAAGCCGCGCAAGGGCGCCAAGCCCGGGCATTGGCGGGTTCCGCCGAAGCGTGCGCCCGTGCCGGCCAATGGATTCTGGAGTTCCGTTCGGAACAGCCCGCCCCATGTGGTCAGCCAGCGGACCACGGGCGCGCTTCTCGACCTTTCGAAGCTGCCATGCGAGATTGTGCAGAACGAGATTGTGCATGGCGGCGACAATTACCTGGACTTCGTGTCGACGTGGTACGAGGGGGGCGGCTTCAGTCCACGATGCGGGCCCCTCAAGATGCCCGAGGTCGGGGTTACGCCCGGCTATGGGTGCCCTGGCCGCATATCTCCATACGAAGAAGACGACGAACTCAAGACCCTCGCCCGCAAATACCGCTTCAGGACGGGCTGGTTCCACCGCGGGTTTCCGAAGGAGGGGGATCCGGCTTATTCGTCATACAAAAAGCGCCTCGAATGCTGGGAGCGCAAGACGAACGATGTGCTAAGCTGCTACACCTGCACCGTGGAGAAGATACCGTTCCTGTTCTCTCCGGCCCCTGGCAGGGGCCCGATGCCGCTTGTCGTCTACATTGCGGGAAGCGGCGAGCAGGGGACGGATCTCAAGAAGATGTTCAGGCAGACCGGCGTCTTCGATGCTGTTCGCGACCCTTCCTTCGTTTTTGCGCATCCCTGCCATCTGCTTGCGATCATGCCGCCGGATTTCGCCACGCGGGCGTCATATCTTCACTTTCCGCATCGTTATTCGTTTTGCTCAAACCCTCCATCCGGCGATCCGCCTGCCAATCTGGATCTTCTCCGAATGTACGCGGATCTTGTCTTCGAGCTGCAGAGGGAGCTTGAATCGAAAGGAAGGGGAACGATCGATCCAAACGCCATTGTGCTTACTGGGCTTGGCTCCGGGGCGTCCGCGGCGCTTTCGATGATGCGCGAATACCCCGGACGCTACGCCGGCGTATGCGCGACATATCCGTCGTGGCAGTTCCTCCTGCCGGCGGTAGACAGGTACCGTCCGGGCCGTTGGTGGTTCGCCTTGTCGGAGGCGTATCATGAAATCGACGACAAGGTCAACACGATGGCGGAAGCCTACGGGAAGGCCGGTGCGGATGTGCGCGTCAACTACTACCAGAACGGCGACAACTGGTGGAACGCCCAGTATTCGTCGCCGGAATTTAAGAGCTGGATCGCCGACTGCTGTGACAAGGGACCGCTCCACGGGGAGAAGCTTATCGTCGCCCGTCCCGAGTCCGGCGCGGAGCTTCTGCTGGCGAAGACGGGGCCGGACGAAGCCATGTACTACGGTACCGTGGAGGAGCGTCCGGAGGGACTGCCGAGTGAAGTTGCGGACAAGCGCATCAAGGATATCAGGGGAATTCGCTATCTGTATGTAGGTGGAAGCGCGGGGGAGATCCCGCCCGATGCGTTTATGCAGTCGGCGGATCTCGAGACGGTGCATATCAAGTCCCATGTCACCAACATCGCGGCAAGGGCCTTTGCGGAGTCGCCAAAGCTCAATCTGGTGGTTTTCGAAGACTACCGCTTGCCGCGAATCGCGGTGGATGCCTTCGACGGGTGCTCGCCGGCACTCTATGGCGGAACGATTGGTGTGCCAGTCGAGATATCATGGGGCGTTACCAAGGTGTCCTGGGGACCTACTGCAAGTGAAACAAACACCACGGTGTATGGAACTAGGAAAATATCGCTGAAGTCCCATGCCCTGCCGGTCGACGGGCTGTTCAGCACACATCTGTTCCTTTGCGACGACCAGCTCCACCGTCGACTCCACATTGAGGGCGACTTCCTCTGGTCCGAAGAGGGGGAGGATGGCGCGAACGCCCTTATGTTCCTCGGCGAAGGCCGCGATGTCTTTGTCCCGGACACGCTTGGCGGACGGCCGGTCGTTGCGCTGGGCCGCAATCTCCTGCACCGCCGCTGGGGCGGATTCGAATACGGAATACTCGCAATTCCCGCGACGGTGCGGTCGATGCCGCTGTTCCCCGGTGACCATAAAGTCAGCAAGGTGTTCGCGGCCTGCAAACTTGGGTTCAACGCCAAGTTCGTCCTCTCGCCCGAGACGGTCGTATACGGAACGACGCCGGACGAGACGACCGGCAGGCTTGTGCCGTCGTGGATTGGCTGGGAGGGGAAGGAAGTCGTCGTTCCCCGAGGCACGAACCCGCGCGAATTCTTCAAGCCCACATCGCCGGCGAAGCGTATGCCTGGTGCGGACTAGCCGGTTGCGCGGCTCGTTCCTCGCCGCGAACCGGGCAACCCATTCCGGCCAACTACGGCGGGGCAAAATTCCCCGTTGACTGTCGGCGGCGCGTTTTGATATACTACGCATCCAACCACAAGGCCAGGTTAGCACAGTTGGTAGTGCGGCTCATTCGTAATGAGCAGGTCGGGGGTTCGAGTCCCTTACCTGGCTCCACATGGCGGGAGTAGATCAATTGGTTAGATCAACAGATTGTGATTCTGTGGGTTGCGGGTTCGAGTCCCGTCTCCTGCCCCAGAAAGGACTTGGAAAGTGACGGTTATCCAGTCGTTGATCGATCTTCAGGAAGTGGACGGGCGCATACGCGAGCTTGAGCTCGAGCTGAAGGATCTGCCGCGCCGCAAGGCTCTCGAGACGGCCCGTCTTTCCGGCGTGAGCGCGGATCTCCAGGCGGCGAAGGCCGGCCAGGAGTACGCCGATCAGCGCGTGAAGGGCTTCGAGGCCGATGCGCAGGCGCTCAAGGACAAGATCCGTCAGCTCAAGACGGCGCAGGCGGGCCTCAAGAGCAACAAGGAGTACCAGCAGTACTCGATCCAGATCGACCTTGTGAGCCACGATCTCGAGACGACCGAGAACAACCAGCTCGCGGCGATGGACGAGCTGCCGTCAGTGCAGGCGCGCATAGCCGCGGCCCAGGCGAAGTTCGACGCCGAGAAGGGCGGGGTCGACGCCTTCTGCGCGGAGATCGACGAGCGCATCGCGTCCGTCAAGGCCGAGCTCGACGAGGCCCAGAAGGACCGTGCCGAGAAGGCGAAGCTCGTCCCCGACCCGAAGTTCCTCCTCTACTACGAGCGCCTCAGGACCAAGCGCTGGCCGGTGGTCGTCCCGCTCACGCATGACGGCGTGTGCGACGGCTGCCATCTCGTGCAGCCGCCGAGCGTGTCGCAGATGGTGGACGCGAACGCGAAGAACGGCGAAGAGGGCAAGATGCAGAACATCGTGGCGTGCACGATGTGCGGGCGCATCCTCTACCGTTGATTTATGACAATTTCCCCTGAAGTGGCGCGCGAGCGACCGGTCGCTGCCGTAAGGCAGAGGAAAGTCCGGACTCCGCAGGGCAGAGGATCCGCTCGTCAAGGGCGGAGGGCGCACGGCAATCGTGCGCGACGGAAAGTGCCACAGAGAAAGACAGCCCCGCAAGGGGTGATGGTGAAAGGGCGGTGCAAGAGACCACCGGCGCGGCTGAAACGACGCGCGCAGGGCAAACCCTCCTCGGAGCAAGATCAAATAGGGGGCCGACGGGCGGCCCGTCCGGCGGCGCCGCAAGGCGCCTTCAGGCCCCGGGTTGATTGCTCAGATGAATGACCGGAGGTCCCCTCGGGGACTGAACAGAATCTGGCTTATTCGCCGCGCGCCGCTTCAGGGGAATGTTTTCAGCCGCCGCCGCGCCCCTTTTTGGTATAATATGCGCAACAAGGGGAATTCACGATGGCGAAACTTACTGATATCGGCTGGAACGATTTCGAGAGGCTCGGGCTCGAGGCGAAGCGTCCTTACCTCGAGAGGCAGGACGGCTGCGGGATGCCGTACCACACGCTTTTCGCGCAGCAGTTCGACCGCGGGATACTCGAGCGGCTCTGCGCGCTTGCGAACAGGATACGCTTCATCAACAAGTCGAAGGAGGGGGCGCTGTACCTGAAGGGGGTTCTCGCGCACAAGCGCGCGATGCTGTACTTCTCCCAGCCCTCGTCCAGGACGTTCCTCTCCCACCTCGCGGCGTGCCAGATCCTCGGCATAACGACTGGCTCGGTGCGCGACGCGGCGACATCCTCCGAGTTCAAGGGCGAGAGCCACGAGGACTCGATACGCACCTTCTCGTCGTACTTCGACATGATAATCATGCGCTCGCCGGAGCAGGGCCTCGCGGAGAAGATGGCGTGGGAGCTCTCCAACAGCGAGCGGCCGGTGCCGATCCTCAACGCAGGTTCCGGCAAGGACCAGCACCCGACGCAGGCGCTTCTCGACATCTACACGCTGCTGAGGTCGTTCGAGACGAAGGGGGGCATCGACGGGCGCACGGTGACCTTCTGCGGCGACCTGAAGCGCGGGCGCACGGTCCGCTCGCTCAGCTACCTGCTTACGGATTTCCGCGACGTGAAGCAGGTGTTCGTCGCGCCGGAGGAGCTACAGGTGCCGGACGACGTGATTGCGATCCTGAAGGCGAAGGGCGTCCGCTACGAGATTGCGGACGACCTCCGCGCGGCGACGAGGGTCTCCGACGCGGTCTACATGACGCGCATCCAGGACGAGTGGGACGCGGCGAAGGGCGAGTCGGCGAAGATCGACACGTCCCGCTTCAAGTTCGGGGCGGAGGAGCTGGCGCTCCTGGGCCCGGATGCGATAATCATGCATCCGCTCCCGCGCCGCGACGAGATCGCGACGTGCTGCGACCACGATCCGCGCGCCATGTACTGGCGCCAGATGCGCAACGGAATGTGGATACGGGCCGCTCTCATCGCGTCCGTCTTCGGCTTCGAGCGGGCGATCATGGACTGCGGCTACTGACATGGCGTCCGTCTCCGGGCGTTTCGCGGCGAGATTATGGTATAATGTGTACCGATGACCGGAAAGAGGGTCTTTGATGTCAGGCCATGGCTTATGGCGGCGGTGTTCGCCGCCATGGTCTGGGGTTTTCGCCTGATGCTGTTCCGCCACGCGCCGGACGCGTTCCGCTCGCCCGAGGAGGACATGTCGTTCGCGTGGTTCGTCCCGCTGTTCTCGCTGTACGTCGTCTGGACCGAGCGCGGGCGGATCCGCGCATCGCTCGGCGAGCCGTCGGCCTGGGGCCTCGTCCTCTCCCTCCCGTTCCTTGCGCTCGGCTTCCTGGGCGTCAGGGGCATCCAGCTCAGGTTCGAAATCGTCGCGTTCGTGGGGCTCCTCCTGTCGTCCGTCTGGGCGTTCTACGGCCGCCGCGCCGCGGCGCAGGTGCTGTTTCCCGCGCTCTTTCTCCTCTTCTGCATCCCCCTGGCGACGTTCCTTGACGTGGTGACGGTGCATCTGAGGCTTCTTGCGACCGGCGTCGCGGGCGCACTCATGCACGGCTTCGGCGCGGACATCGTCCGCCAGGGCACGATGATCGGCGCGGCGGACGGCTCGTTCGCGATCGATGTCGCCGAGCCGTGCAGCGGGCTTCGCTCGATCTTCGCGCTGATGGCGCTAACCGCCGCCTACGCCTACTTCAACCAGCCGACGTGGACGCGGCGGGCGGTGCTGTTCGCGGCTTCGGTGCCGATTGCGATTGCGGGCAACGTGACGCGGATACTCACGATATGCATAGTGGCGAAGTGCTGCTCGAGGGATTTCGCGCTCGGGTTCTACCACGACTACTCGGGGTATGTTGTGTTCGCCGTCGCGAT
>JAFRJH010000040.1 GCA_017432385.1 Kiritimatiellia bacterium | reverse complement strand
GTCCGGCCGTCGCACGCCGTCCTCGGCCTGCTGCCATCGAAGACGGCGCACGCCATCGGCGCGCTTCCGCTGTCGGACGACGGAGGAAGGGTTACGGTGTGCCTTGCGGACGCGACGGACTTCTCCGCCGTCGAGCGGGTGGAGTCTCTCCTGCGCGGGCGGGAGGTTGTCTTTGTGGAAGCCCAGGACCCCGAGGATTTCCGCCGCGTGCTCCGCGAGAACTATCCCGACGCCTCCTCTGCGGGGGAGCTTGCGCGCCCCGACGGACTCTTCGCGCATGTGATACGTCGCGCCATGTCCCGCGGCGCCTCCGACATCCACATCTGCCCCGGGGAGAAGGAGACGCTCGTCAGGCTTCGCGTGGACGGTCGCCTCGTCACGGACGTCTCGGTCCCGCCAGCCGTCGCCGCCGAGTTCAGCTCCTACATCAAGGTGCTCGCGAAGCTCGACATCGCGGAGAAGCGCTCTCCGCAGGACGGCAGCATCGACATGTCCGAGAACGGCGTCGACGTGAGCCTTCGCGTTGCGACGGTCCCGACGATCCACGGGGAGCACGTCACGCTCCGCATCCTAGCGCAGTCGCGCGAGATGAGGCAGCTCGACACGCTGGACCGGCTCGGCTTCCATCCGCGCCAGCTCCGCATCTTCGAGGAGGCGCTGGAAATGCCGGACGGCGTGGTGGTCCTCTCCGGCCCAACGGGAAGCGGCAAGACCACGACGCTCTACGCCGCGCTGCGCCGGCTTGCGCAGCCCGACGACCTGCACCTGGTGAGCATAGAGGACCCCGTGGAGAAGCCCGTCGACGGCGTGACGCAGATCAAGGTGGATTCGCGCCAGGAGCGCGTCAGCTTCGAGAAGGCGCTGCGCAGCGTGCTGCGCCACGATCCGGACGTGGTTATGATCGGCGAGATACGCGACGGCGAGACCGCGACGACGGCGCTCCGGTCCGCGCTCACGGGGCATCTCGTGCTTACGACGCTGCACACGAATTCGGCGCCCGGCATCCTCACGCGCCTCGTCGACCTCGGCGTGCCACCGTATCTCGTCGCCGCGACCCTCAGGCTCGCCGTCGCGCAGCGCCTGCTCAGGCGGCCCTGCCGCGAATGCATGACATGGGAGACCGCGGACGCGGAGACCTGCCGCCGCTATGGCTGGGACGAGGCGAACGCCCCGAAGAGACCGAAGGTGCACGGATGCGCCTATTGCGGAAACACGGGATACTCGGGAAGGACCGCCATCTACGAGATGCTGCCCGTCGGCGAAAGCGTCCGCAGGCTGATACTGCAAGGCGAGAGCGAAGACGGCCTGTGCCGGTACTTGAAGGAGACGGCTCCGGACCTGACCCTGCGCGGCGACGCCCTCGCCAAGGTGCTGGAGGGGGAGACTACGCTTGAAGAGTACCGCGCCACCGTGGCGGAGGAGCTGGCGACGTAATGGCGGTATCCTTCGAGACGTACGGCAGGAAGGTGAAGTCGCGCAGGCCGCGCGGGGCGGCGGAGCGGTTCCTCTCCAGGTTCCTCGTCGGCAGCGGCGCGATCGAGCAGGCGTTTCAGCAGCTCGTCATCCTCCTGAAGGGCGACGTGCCGGTCGTCTCGGCACTCGAGACGTGCTCGGAGCTTTCGGGCGGCGACCTCAAGGCCGCGCTGCGCGAGGCGGCGGAGCTCGTGCGCGGCGGAATGCCGCTTGCGAAGGCGCTGCGCACATCCATGCCGTGGATCGGAGGAGTGTTCATCGGACTTGTCGAAGTCGGCGAGGCGAACGGCTCGCTGCTGCAGATGTTCACGTATGCCGCGAGGATCATGCAGCAGAGGCGCGCGATCCGCAGCCAGGTCGTACGCGCCATGACCTATCCGGTGCTTGTGGTCCTCATGGGGCTTGGCGTGGGATACTACGTGAGCACGGTTGCGATACCGAAGATCATCTCCGTGATGGGCAATCCCGACGCGCTGCCGCCCGTCACCAGGTCGCTTCTCTCGACGAGCGCGTTCCTCAGGGCGCACGGCGCATGGCTTCTGCTCGCCCCCGCGCTGGCGGTGGCGGCGTGGATGGCGCTGCGGCGGACTCCGGGCGTCGGGACGTTCCTTGACCGGATGTCGCTCCACATCCCGATATTCGGCAAGGTCGGGCGGTTCTCCGCGAACGCCCTCTTCAACCACACGATGTCGATGCTCGTGGCGAGCGGCATATCCGTCGTGGACGCGCTCGAGCTCGTGCGCGAGACTCTGTCGAATGGGTGGTACAAGGTGCAGCTGGCGGAAGTCCGCCGGAAGGTGGTCGGGGGGCGGATGTTCTCCGACTCGCTCGGCGAGACGTCGCTGAGGCGGCTGTCCCCGCTTACGCCGGCGCTGGTCAAGGTCGGCGAAAGCTCTGGAAGCATGGACGAGGGGCTCGACTATGCCGGCGACTACTATTCCGCGGCGCTGGAACGGCGGCTCGACCTCCTCGGCAAGCTGGTGGAGCCCGCGCTCATCGTCGTGGTGGGCGGAATGGTCGCCTACGTCTACATCGCGTTTTTCATGGGAATGGCGGCGATGAACGCCGCGGCAAGGTGAGGCAATGTGAAAATGGAGAATGGGAAATGAGAAATGAGGGAATGTGCCGCGTGTCGCCTGTCGGCTGTTGCATGCCGGCTGTCGCGCGTCGGCTGTCGATTGTCGCGTGTCTTGCGCTTGGATGGCTGGGCGCAGCCCCGGCCATGGCCGACACGGAGGTCGGCCCTCCCGCAGTCACCAACGCCGCGCCGGCGCTGCTTCAGCCCGTCTCGCTCAGGGATGCCGACGGCAACGCCGAGCTCGACCTCGTCGATCCGTTCCGCCGACGCGGGGACGGCGAGGAAGGCG
>JAFRJH010000039.1 GCA_017432385.1 Kiritimatiellia bacterium | reverse complement strand
GCGGTACCCGGCGAGCGAGCGCCACGTCAGCCGGTCGCCGAGGAGCGCCGCCCAGTCTCCGGAGAGCCGGGCCTCGCCGTAGCGCGGCGCGACGGAGCCGCCGCACTGCCCGTTGATCTCCGTGGTGACGCCCTGCGACACCTTCGACGGCGCGCCGGGCTCGATGACTAGGTAGGCGTCGGAGTGGGCGTGGGCGTCGATGAAGCCCGGCGCGACGACGCACCCCACGGCGTCGACGGTTTCGCAGCCGCGCGGCGTTTCCGCCGCGGACCCTCGGGGCACGACGTCGACGATCCTGTCCCCCTCGACGACGACGTCCCCCGCGAACGAGGGGGCGCCCGTTCCGTCTGCAATCGTTCCGTTTGCGATCAGCGTCATAGGCGGCGTCACTGGCCGGGGATCGCGACGTCGACCGGGACGGTGAGGCCGGGGAGGGCCCTGTCGATGTCCGCGCTCTTCATCGCGACGAGGATGCCGCGGTGGCCGGCGTTGATGTAAATCTCCGGGATGTCGTAGATCGTCTTCTGCACGTAGACGGTCATGCGCTTTCGGGTGCCGAACGGGGAGGTCCCGCCGACATGGTATCCTGAGTGCCTGTCCGCCGTCGCGGGGGCGCATGTCGCGACGCTCTTGCATCCGCGGGCTCGCGCGAGGTTCTTCGTCGATATCTCGCAGTCTCCGTGCATCAGGCACACGAACGGCGCCTTCCTCTCGTCCTCGAGTATGATGGTCTTGATCGTCGCGTGGTGGTCGAGGCCGAGCTCGCGCGCCGCCTGCTCCGTCCCGCCGTGCTCGGCGTAGTCGTAGCAGCGCGCCTCGTGCGCGACTCCGGCGGCCTCAAGCGCCCTGAGCGCGTTCGTCCTTGGTATTGTCGTTGGCTTCATCCCTAAGTCGCCTTCTCCGCGGCGGATCCGCCGCGCTACGAATCGAAGAACAGCGCGCCAGACTCCGTGACGGCGCGCTCCCTGACGGGGTACTCGAAGCAGGGCCGCCCCTTCAGCGCTTCCACGAAGCGGGCGGCCTCCCACTTCGCCATTGCGAGGTCGTGCAGGATGTAGTTCCCGCAGTTGACGGGCGTCGCGCCGGGGACGGGTCCGTCGTAGTCCCTCATGTGCTCGAACGCCCTCAGCACCAGCGGATAGACGTCGCGCGGCGACGGACGGCCCTTCACGATGAGATAGCAGCCGGTGAGGCAGCCCATCGGCCCCCAGTAGACGATGCGGTCCTTCCACTCCGCGTCATTCCTCAGAAAAGTGGCGACGACGTGCTCGATCGTGTGGAGCGCGTTCGGGTGGACGGCGGGTTCGGCGTTGGGGCGCTTGATGCGGACGTCGAACGTCGTCGCCGCGTCGCCGCCTATCTCGTCCACGCGCGAGACGTATATCCCCGGGACTATGAGCGTGTGGTCTACCTGAAAGCTTGCTATGAGTTCCATGGCCTGCTCCGTGTCAGACGTGCCCGGCGTACTTCGCGACTATGGCCTCGAACTCGCCGCGCTGCTCCTCCATGGAGCGGACCATCCTGAACTGGTTGCGTGCGCGGACGAGGTTGTGGTCGGGGTATGCCGTGTGGAAGTAGGTGTCGCCGTTCAGGTAGTCCGCGAGGAAGCGTATGCCGACCTCGAACGTCGAGAGCCGTCCGGCGAACGCGAGGTTCGCGCGCTCGGCCTCGTTGAGGAACGCGGCCCCCTCGAGGTATCCCTTCACGAGCGCCTCGAAGTACTCCTTCTTCGAATAGACCTTCGCGAGGTCGGCCTCGTCCTCGGCGGCGGCGGCGGACGAGGTGCGCACCATGTCGCCGAAGTCGTAGAGCGCGGAGCCCGGCATCGTCGTGTCGAGGTCGATCACGACCGCCTCGCCGTCGGGCGCGACAAGGACGTTGTTGATCTTCGTGTCGTTGTGTGTGACGCGCTCCGGGATGTCGCCGCTCGCCATGAGGTCGACTATGCGGGAGGCCATGCCGCGCCACGTGTCGACGAACTCCATCTCCGGGCCTACCTTCGCAAGGCGGCCCTCGAAGTTCCGCTCCGCCGCCTCGTCGAGCAGCCTGAGCCGGTCGGGCGTGTCGTGGAACTTCGGGATGATCTCCTCCAGCCGCGGCGACGGGATGTCGGCGCAGTCGTTCTGGAACTTCGCGAAGGCGCGCGCGACGGCGTAGGCCTGGCCCGGCTCCTCGACGACGTCGCGCGACGTGTAGCCGTCGAGGAAGGCGTAGAGCCGCCACGGGTTCTCGTAGCCTAGGACCTCCAGCGACTTCACGCCCTTCGCCTTCAGGAACTCCGTGACGCGCAGGATGTTCCGCTTCAGGACGTCGACGTCGAAGATGTCGGTGTTGACGCGCTGGAGGATCAGCCTCGTGCCGCGCCTCGTCTCGACCTTGAACGTGTCGTTGATGTGGCCGGAGCCGTAGCGCGAGACGTCCGTCTGGTCCGTCACGCCCATCGACGCGAGCGCCGCGTCGAGCTCCTCCCTCGGGAACGTTCTGCCGCCCATCGCCCCGCCCCCTACTTCCGCCCGCGCCTGATGGCGGGGATCTGCGCGGCGGCGACGGACTGGCCGAGCCTGCGCGCGTTCTCGTCGGGCATGAAGACGTCGATCTTCTCGGCCCACTCGGGATAGACGTCCTTGAGCATCGCCTTCGCGGTCTCAAGGATGATCTCGCCGCCGAGGCCGGAGGTCACGCGCCCGAGGATCATCATGTTCGAGTAGTCGTAGAACTCGTTGTACCACGGAATCGCGTGCGCGAGGAAGCGCCCGATCTGCACGAAGACCCTGAGCGCCCTGGCGTCGCCCTTCTCCATCGCCGCCTGCACGGTCTTGAGGCGTTCGGGAAGCGCCATCTTCTTCGGGAACTTGAACCCGTAGTCCTCCGCGAGCCAGTTGACGGCCTGCTGGGAGAACGCCATCGCGCCGACTCCGTAGTCGCCGGACCACTCGTCCCTCGGCGCGCACGGATTGAAGTCGACGGGCGCGAACGCGAGCTCGCAGATGCGGCCCGTCATGCGGCGCTTCGGGTCGACGTAGCCGACGGCCTCGGAGGAGCCCATGGCGACGCCGAGGATGCCGTCCTTGCCCATCGAGATCATGCCCGCGAGCGCGGTCACGTCGCCGTCGTTGTACACGGCGAACGGAACGCCCCAGTCCTTCTCGATGCGGTAGAACAGGTTCTGCGCCTCCGGGAACTTCGACGGGTTCTTCTCCTTGACGGCGCGGAACAGCGAGGCGATGCCCATCTTCTGCCCGACGAGGACGCCGGCCGTCGAGCCGCCGATCGCGTCGACGCGCGGCAGTTTCGCCGCGGCCGCCTTGAGGCCCGCCGTGAGCTTCGAGTAGTGGTATTCCGGATCGGCGTTGTTGCGGGGGTCCCACGGGAACTCCTTGGAGAAGACGACCTTGCCGTCCTTGAGCGCTGAGATCTTGAAGTCGCTCGCGCCGAGGTCGAAGCCGATGCGGCAGCCGTCCGCCACGGTCTTCACCTGGCGGAGCTTCTCGGTGGTCTCGGGCATCTTCGACTGCGGAACGACGACGGCCTCGACGGGCCGCGAGTAGATCGAGCTGAAGAAGTCGTAGTCGAACGCGCGCGCGCCCTTCTTCGTGTACGCCTTCGCGATGGGCTTCACCACCGCGTCGGGCCCGGAGAGATAGAGCTTCCAGCCGCCGGCCGCCCAGAGCGCGAACTTGGCGATGCGCTCCACGACGTGGGAGACGTACTTGGCGGCATCGGGGTCGAGGCGCTTCGGGATCGGGAAGTCGTAGCGGAACACCTTGCCCTCCTCGCGCTCCCAGGCGACGGACACGACGTCTGCGCTGGCCTTTGACGAGATTCCGTCGTATACGGTCCAGAGCGCCGGCATCGGCGCGGCGAACTCGCGGCTGCTGCACTTGTGGCAGGAACAGGATTTGGAACAGGCCATCGGATTATCCTCTCTGTAGTGTTTGTTGCTCGGTTTCCATCTATGCGACACATTATACATTTATTTCGTCCGGGGCGCAACAGCGCCCGAGGCGGCCGCCTCGAGCGGCCGGGGGCCGCGGAAGGTGTTTGCGGCGCGGATGGTCTTCTCGCGCGCGGCCTCGGCGGCGGCCTTCTTCCCGCCCTCGCAGTAGGCGCGGGGCGCGTCGGGCGGCCCGACGAGCGGGTTGTCCACGATGCGGTTGGAGTCCGGAAGCTCGGCGTGTCCG
>JAFRJH010000038.1 GCA_017432385.1 Kiritimatiellia bacterium | reverse complement strand
TGTCGCTTATTCGTTTGTCTGGCGAGACTCGCGCACATCGGTCACCCTCTGCACGCCTCACCGTCCTAACTGTATGCTGACTTCTTTACAGTGCAGACTCCTTTCATTCTGCTAGTTCAGCCGAGTTTTGCTCGGCGTACCTGACCCTTTTACCCATGCCCTTTCCGCTGTCCGCCCATTGAATGATATTCCTCAATCAGCCGCTCGACCTCCTCTTGCGTGATCTCGCCCCGAATGTTTCGCTTGGCCGTGTCAATCAAGAACTGCGACACGCTCAAATGATCGACATCCTGCAAACCGATGGCGACGCTCCAATTGCTCGCTCGCTGACGGACCTCTGGGTCGGGGTCATCTTTGAACTCGGCAAAGATACTCCTCGCTGCTTTAGGCGCACGTGCTGTTTTATCCTGTCTTGCCATACTCAAATCCGTTCCTCCCTTTCAAATGACATGCACACACACTTCTGGAACGTTCCCTTCCAGAATGTCGCGCGTGAGGACGCCATCTGTCGATTTACCTCTCATTCGTCATTCGCTTTCCGGGCGATGGTATACCAAAAATCACTCGGTTTCGGCGTTCTGCAAGGCATGTTCGATAGTTGCAAAAACTTCGGCTATGTCTCTCTTGCGCTTCGCCTTGGAAGGATTGGCAAATGCGGCAAGAGCCTCACGCCGGTACTTGTTCATGCGCCGCACGAGCGCTACAAAGCCTTTGTAACTTTCGCTCTCCTTCGCTTCTTCCAGTGAAGTGTATGCCTCGCCGGTCTCACGCGGGAAGTCGCTTGTGAACGACATCTTTCCGTACATCGTCCTTGTAACCATGAGACGGTAACCGTGGACATTCTCGTAGTAAGCGCTTATGCTTTCGTCGAAACTGAAACCACTCGGGAATATGCACATCGGCCCGGTATTCACTTCATAGCGATGCGCGATTTCATAATGTACCTCGTCAAGTCGTATCCTCATGACGCCTCCTTTCCTCGTTCGATATTGCGGCCCGTCGAGCGGTCCTTCAGCAGAACCGCAAGCGCCTCTTCTGGAACGTTCCATTCCAGTATATCGCGCGCAAGGGCGCAAGATGTCGATTTACCTCTCATTCGCTCTCGCTCTCTGACTGATATTATACCAAATGCACGAACATCACAGGCGAACAATCCGCTGATTTCAACTATCGGCTATCGTCTCCGCATGCGGGCATGCGCAATGCCGCTTCCAGTTGGCCATCGCCGCGGCGTTGTTGGTGTTGGCGTAGCAGTAGTGGCATAGGTGCGGACAGGTGTTGTACTCGCCGATGCCCTTGGACATGATGCAGCCGCAGGCGAGGCGCTGACCGGGGTCTTTCAACCGCTCCATGAACCAGTCGGAATAGAACGCAGGCACATCTGCAGATAGTGGAAAACAGGTCAGACCTAATTTCCACTCTTTGAACCAGTATCAAAGATCGACGGTGGAAGGAGCCTTGCGGCAACGCCCTCGCCGACATTCAAATTATACCAAGAATCACTTATTTTTTGCAGGCGCATGCACGATGAGATTACGGTGCGGACGAAATCGCGACTGATGTGCACACCGCATTGAGCTCGCCTTCGGCGACTCCGCGTCGCTCCGGGGGATACTCGGGGATGCGGGCGCCTCGGAGGTGCGCCACTACCAATGCGGAGCGGCGGGGGCGGCGTGAAAACCCCATCGGACAGACCTATGGAGGATTGCGGTGTATTCCGATTAGCCTATGAAATGGGGATTTGCTAAACTATCAACCGTTGACAGCGAAGTGCCGATGTCCGGACGGGCCGAGGGCGCTTCCGCGGATGAAGACCGAAGATTGGCGCAACATCGCCGGCAGAGAACAGCGCGTTCCGCCGGACAAAGCAAAAAAGGCGTCGTCATACGGGGCGCGTTCGGCGGAAGCCGCGGAAACCGACGGGCGAAGGCGGTAAAAGGAAAGGAGAACGCAGGCATGAGCGATGGTTGTAGTCTGACATGAAATCAGGGCAGAAACCCTAAACGCCGACAGGTCACCCCTGCCGGCGTTCTTTTTTCGTCCACACGGACCCAGCCGCCTCGCGGCAAGCGCCCGAATCACGCCTCGACGCGTGGCTGGGCGAGGCGCGCGTTCGCTGCGGAGGAGTTTTCGAAGCGCTTAGCCGCGGCGTCGAACCTGAGCTCCCTGCCCGGATCGAACAGCGCGGCAACGCCGAGCAGCGAGCACTGCGTCATCGCGCCGGCGTAGGCGAAGTCGCTGCCCACCTTGGGGCCGCCCTTCACCGCGGAGATGAACTCGACGTACGGATCCCCTCCCGGAACGCGCGCGTACCTCCGTCCAGGGCATCCGCCGTCCGCGCGCATCTTCTCGAGCGTCGTGTCCGGAAGGAGCCGCAGGTAGTTTGCGCCGTGGTGTCCGTACTCCACGACTCCGCCGGTGCCGTACACGAACGCGCCGTTCGCCATTCCGTCGCGCGTCTTGCGCAACTTCTCGGAGTTGAGCGCCGGGAACATCTCGCGCTCGCCCTTCCACTGCTCCGGAACCGGCACGTCGCCGCAGGCGATGCCGTCGAACCACACGAACCTGAAGGGGCGTCCATCGCGCTTCCTGTAGGTGAACGTCGTCTTCACGCCCTTCGGGAACGTAAGCCCGTGCACGGACGGATCCCAGCTCCCCGAAACCTCCGCCTTCACCGTCTCCGGCAGGCCGAAGCCGAACGTCCAGAACACGGGGTCCATGAGATGGCAGCTCCAGTCGCCGAGCGTGTTGCTTCCGTAAGGCGTCCAGAAGCGCCACACCCCGGGCAGGAACATCGGATTGTACCCGCGGCGCGGCACCGGACCCTGCCAGCGCTCCCAGTCGAGCTCGTCTGGGACCTTCGTCCCCTTCTTGAGCTCCTCGAGACGGTCCATGAAGCTGTAGACCGCCGGACACCACACGTGCGCCTCGGTGGCCTCGCCGATGAGCCCTGCCTCGATCCACTCGCGGAAGTCGCGTATCGTGTCGTAGGCGTGCCCCTGGTTCATCGCCTGGTTGACGAGTTCCGGATGGCGGCGCACGGCTGCGAGCATCTCGTCCATCTCGTCGAAGCTCTGGCACAGCGGCTTCTCGCACTGCACGTGCTTGCCGCGCTCGAGGCACTCGACGGCCATGCGCGCGTGCCAGTGGTCCGGCACGCCGATCATCACTGCGTCCACCTCGCGGTCGTGCGCGTCGAGCATGCGGCGCCAGTCGCGGTAGAACGGCGCGTCCTTGTAGCGCGCGAGCATCGGCCCGACGCGCCGCGTATCCACGTCGCACAGCGCGACTATGCGCGCGCCCGCGGCGGCAAGTCCGTTGATGTTCGAGACCGCACGACCTGCCGCGCCTATCGCGGCGACCTGCACCGTCTCGTTCGCGCGGTATTTCGCCGCGCAGCCGGAGAAGATCATGGGGAAGGCGAACGCACCCGTGGAGGCCGCGGCGGATGCGATGAAGTGGCGTCTCGATGTTTTCACACCGCCATAATACCAATTATGGACAGGCTTTGCAACACGAAAACCGCGCATCCAAAATCGCTACTGGATGTCGATCGTGTACTTGAAGAACATCTGGGACGGAAAGACGTAGCCAGAGCTCTCGCTCGCGGTCGGCTTCCAGAGGCCGTCCGTAGCGAACTTCTTCATCGGGACGAGCGTCGCGTTGCTCCAGTCGGCGAGATCGGGCGTCGCGAGGATGCCGAGGACGACGTCGTCGCGCCCTGTCGCAAGGTCGCGCGACTGCACGCACGGATTGCCACTAGTGTCGCGCACGACCTGGATGATCGGCGCGCCGATCTCGGATGTCGCAGGGTCGATGTCGAAGGCGTAGCGGACTCCGTTCGCAATTCCGTTCGTCACCTTGTCCGCGGCGGCGTTTGCGCCGGTGAGGCCCTTCCCGGAGACCCACGCCGCATAGCCGGACTCCGCCCCGGTCTTCAGCAGAAGCGACTTGCCGTCCTGCGAGATGACCATTCTGTAGCCAGGCGCAGCGGAAGCCGGCACGCCAATTATCTGCGAGGCGGACGTCGCGACCACGAGTCCGGAGGCGGGAATGGACGCGAACAGCGACGCATCCGCAAGCTCGAACGTGGACGTCGGCTCAAACCCCAGCATCCCCCCGCACGAGAGGACATTAGTCGCGTTCGCAAGCGTCCACTTGCCTGCGATGCCGAGCGCGCCCGAGTTCACCACGTTCGGCGAGCCCTCGATGTCGGCGACGCGCATCGCCGCGTTGCCTGAGAGGTCGAGCGTCGTGCCGGACGCGAACCTGAGCTTCGCGAACACCGGAAGCGGCGCGATCATCGCCTCGTCGGATTGCGCGGTGTCGCAGCGGTTCGCAATCTTGAGCGTGCCGGCCTTGACGTCGCCGAGACCCGTGACGGAGACAGGCGAGTCGACGAGAAGCGTTCCCGCGCCCTCCTTCACGAAGCCGGCCATCGTCGAGCGAGCGGTGTAGACTCCGCCGGAAATCGACTG
The DNA here is from genome assembly GCA_017432385.1 of Kiritimatiellia bacterium. Taxonomy (GTDB): domain Bacteria; phylum Verrucomicrobiota; class Kiritimatiellia; order RFP12; family UBA1067; genus UBA1067. The sequence goes on along the minus strand of JAFRJH010000038.1, from coordinate 4,638 downwards.
CGTCTCGCCCGCAAACGCGATGAACTTCACGTTTGGAACGGAGCAGGCGGTGTTGTCCATGAATGCGAGGCGCGCGGTGTTGGTGAAGGTCACGCTCGACGCGTTCGGGAAGCACGCAGCGCCGTTCCAGAGTCCGATTCCGCCGCCGCCCGCGAGGATGGGCGCGGCGTTCGTCTCGGCGCTCCGCCCTTTCACCGTGACGGCGCCGGAGTATGTGTTGTCCGCGCTGTGCAGGTTCACCCATCCGGGACCGATCGCGAGCTTGCCCGACCCGGAGACCGCGCCCTTCAGGTTGAACACGGTGTTGGAAACGCCGGGCGAAGTCCCCGCGTAGTTCGCGAGCTTCGCGCCGTTGCTGGTGAGCTGCACGGGGCCTTCCCACCCCGGGAAGTCCGTGGTTGTCGGCATTCTGTTCTTGTTGCCGCTGAGGCTGTTCGTGGTCTTTATCGTCCAGCCGGGCGCGCTTATAGGCTGCTTGATGTTGAGCGTGCCGTCGGTCTGGACAATGCCCGTGCCGGAGAACGACGGACACAGCCCCGTCTCATCGACATAGAACGCCAGGGACTTGAAATTGAGAGTCCCGCCGTTAGAGAACGCAAGCCCCGTCCGGAACTGCTTCCAGTTGGCGCACTGGATTGTCAGCTTCCGGCCGCCGAGGTCGACGGATCCGGACTTGATGTTTGCGCAGTCCCACGTGTTGCCGTTGGAAATGTACATGACCGAGTCGGCGTCGTGGAGGTTGATGTTCACGTTCTCGCCGAGCGGGATCGTCCCGCCGCTGCCCAGGACGTCCATCTTGCCCTTCGCGGAGGCGTTCTTCTCGCCGTAGAGGTTGATGGTCTTCCCCGAAAGCACGTTGTCCGTCGGACGCGCCCCGTTCGCGCCCACGACGACGAGCGACGCGCCGTCCAGGACGTTGATCTTCGTCCCTGCGCCGCCGAAGTCCCCCGCGCTCGCACCGCCCTGCCAGACGCCGGCCCCGACTGTGATCGTGCCGCTGTAGGACGAGATCGCGGAGGCGACGAGCGTGCCCGAGCCCTGCTTGACGATGTTCGTGATGTACGACGTAACGAGAGCCGAGTTGAGCGCGTTGGTCGCTCCGGCGGCGACGTTGACGTAGAGGACGCGGTCGGGGTCAGGCACCTGGGGATCCGGGTCCTCTGGATCGGACCCCTCCGTCTGGTTCGTGAACGACAGGTTCTTGTAGTCGATTTCGCTTGCGCCGTTCAGCGACGTCGTTAGGCTGAAGCCCACGAGCTCCGTGACGCCCAGGTCGAACGCCGTCACAAAGTCGTTGGTGCAATGGTGCCATTGCCCATCGACCGGAATGGTGAACGACTGCTGGAAATTCCTCTCGTTGGAAACCAGCTTGGCGTTGATCGTCACCGAATCCACGGGGTTCGTGATGAGCGCGGCGCGGACGTCGAACGCGAGGCGGTACGTCGCATTGCCCCTTCGGAGGAACGCGTCCGTGATGTCGCAGTACATTCCCGTGCCCGTGGACTTCGCCTCCCTCGAGCGGTAGATGCGGGCGCCGTCCGTGTCGAAGGTCTTCGCGCCGAGCTTCACCTGGTACGACGGCGTCGCCTGCCAGATGCTCCGCGTCGGATCATTGTCGGCCAGGAGGTTCGCGCGCAGCGCGCGCTCCGTTAGATGCTGCTCGCCCGCCTCGGGCGTCGCGAAGCGCACGTCGCGCTGGAGCGACGCGCCGATGTAGCGCTTCCACGGACATGTCCAGCCCACCTCCTTGCGGTTGGGCAAAGCCGGTATCCGTGGCGCGACGAGCTTGTTGACGACCGATATCGAGCCGCGGTCGGGGTTGATGACCTCGGACTCCGAGAAGCCGTTCAGGCGCGAGCCCGCAACCCAGATGTTCGTGATCGAAAGCTCGTAGTTGCACGTCGTCCACGGCTTGACGGTGTCATCGCCGAAGCGCACCGCCACGCCCTTCTTTCCGATGGACTGCCACATGGACGAGCCGGTGGACTGGGGGATGCACACGTTCTCGAACGCAAACGTCTTCGGGAGCGTACCCATGTTCATGCCCTGGAAGAACTGCGGGAACAGCGTGCAGTCGACGCCCGAGAGGTTCCGGAAGAAGAACGACTGGTACTGCTCGTTGGTCCCCGGGTTCCACATGTTGCAGACCATGGCCTCGTCCGTCCGGAACACGTCGATGTCCTCAAGGTACTCGTTCCTGTTGCTGCCCTGCGGGAATATCGCCTTGCACGAGGTTCCGATCACCACGTCCTTGAAGACGCCTCCCCCGCCGCCGCCGATGACAAGCCCGTTGTCGCCCACATAGAGCCAGCCGCCCTCGACGACGAACTTGCTGTTGTACTTGCTGATCCCGTCCGAGCACATCATCGACGAAAGCGCCTTGATGTTCCTCATCGTGACGGAAGCCGCGGTGATCACGTAGTTGTACGAGCGCGCGTCGACGAGCTTGATGTCCTCGATGAGCGAACCGGCCGCCGACAGGCCGACCGAGCACACCATGCCGTTCGTGCAGTCGAACTTGTCGTAGCGGAAGATGTCGGAGAACGGGTCGAGCACCATTCCCCTTCCGTGCACATGCAGGTTCTTCTTCTTGAGCACAAGCCTCGAGTTGAGCACCGCCCCAGGCGCGATGTACACGCTGGCATACGGACTATTGGTGCCTATGACCGTCTCGCCGTACTCGTCAGGAGCGTCCACCCACCCGTCCACGTACAGCACCGACGGATCGTTCCTGGACGGGACGGAGGCGGGGTCCTCCGGGCTGTCGACCAGCACCGTCAGTATGGTCTTCACGTAGTCGTTCAGCTCGATTCCGAAGCTGTGCGGCTCGTCGAGCCAGACGGATATGACGCCGTTGTTGAACGTGCTCTGCAGGCGGAGCCTCGACGGGAACACCTTGTACGACTGGACGTCTTCGCAGACAGCGATGTCGACCCTCACGGGATCGCCGGCGAAGGCGAACTCGCAGAAGCGCCTGTTCACGTCGCCGCCGCGCGTGCGGGTTGTAAGCGCGGACTTCTCGCAGTGGTTGTAGACGACGAGGTTGGTGGTCGAGTCGCCCTGGGTGACGGAGACTCCGTACGCGTAGTCGCGCACGATCTGCGACGGGTACTCGGGATAGACGACGATGCGCGAGTCGGCGCTGACCGTCGCCGAGGCGACCCGTGAGAACGTCGCGAACGCCGCGCCGGCGACCGTGTCGTGCGAGGCCTTCACCCAGTCCGCAGAGCGCGCGACGCGCGATATCCTCACCTCGTCTATCCGGCCGGGGAAGTTGCGGCTGTCGTCGATTCCCATGCAGCCGAGGTGCAGTCCGCCGGACCCCGCGAAGACGCGCCCCGCGTTCTGTCCGCCCGACAGCGCGGAGAGTCCCTCGAGATAGCCCCTGAAGTACTTGCCGTCCGACGCGCCGGAATTGTAGACGAACGCGACGTGCTGCCAGGCGTTGAGTTCGGGCGGCGTCATCTCGAGCCTCTTCACCGTCCCGCTCAGCCCGTCGGACGAGACCGACAGGATGATGCTCGAGCCGTTGTCGTGGACGAACCAGGACATCTGGTCGTCGTACTTGTTGCGCTTTGCGAGGATGCCCACCGAGCGGTCTCCCGACCCGGTGAGGCGCGCCGTCTGGTACGTCCACATCTCGACGGTGAACGCGTCGAACCCGTCGAGCGAATCGTGGTCCGCCGCGTCGAGCCTCCTGCCGCCGCCCGTGGCGCCGAAGTCAACCGCTCCGCTTACCGCGCCGTCGACGGCGTATGAGATGCCGGCGCCGCTGGAGGACGCGAAGCCCGGCGCCGAGCCGGAGGACTCGTTGAGCGTCGGCGCGGATTCGCCGAGGTGCCAGACGCCAGCATATCCGTTCGACCACACGCTCTTCGGGTCGAGCGGCCTCACCGGGCGCGCGCAGCCGTAGTGGGCGGTGATCTGCGTCGTCCGCGTCAATGACGGGACGCGCACCCAGACAGTCGACTCGCCCGACGGATTCCACGTGTCGATCTCGTGCGGGATGAGGTTGCCCGCCGCGTCGGAGAACCTGAGGTCGCCGCCGTTCGCCTGGCGGAAGTCGGAGTACCTGAAGCCGCCGATGTTCGCGCCGGAAAGCCTCACGAGCACCGGGAAGTCGACGAGCGCCGAGTTCCCCGCATAGCCGCCGAAGTCGATCGTGAACGACTTGTTGAACGCCGTCCAGTCCGGATCGTCGGGTATGGTGCTGCAGAGGAGGAGCGTCTTGCCGTCTGACGAGAGCCTCAGCTCGAAGTCGTCGCCAGCGATAGTCGGCATTCCGGTTATCCCGCCGGTCGCCGACGCGATGGCGATGCCCGCGTGCGTGACGCCCTCGAAGAGCGCGGCGTTCGCCAGCGCGACGTTCGCGTTCGCGCCGAAGACGAGCCGTCCCGAGACCGCCATCTCGTCGACGCCGAGGATCGTCCATCCGCCGTTCAGCGTGAACGTCGACGCGTTGAGGACGTCGGGCGAGCCCTTTATCTCGGCAATCGTGTAGCTTTTGCCGGAGAGGTCGAGCCTGGCGCCGGACAGGAACGAGGCGACATCGAGCGAGGAGACGACGCTCGCAGGCGCCGACGACGCCAGCGTGAGCGTGCCGCCCTCGACCTGCATGGACGTGACGGCAGTTCCCGG
>JAFRJH010000037.1 GCA_017432385.1 Kiritimatiellia bacterium | reverse complement strand
TGCACCGAACCGGGGCAGACCACCTGGACCTACCGGATGCCCAAGAACGACTACTTCAACTATGTTTCTGATTCCACAGCCGTCCAGCCCGCCCCCGCCGCCCTCGGCCACGACTGGGGCGCGCCCGAATACAGTTGGTACAGCGCCCCGCAAGGGACTTTTTGCCACGCCTTCCGCATCTGCGCCCGTTGCGACGCCACGACGAACGAGACCGTCGCCGCCACGCTCGTTTCCTCCCTCGCCCCCACCTGCACCGCGCCCGGCACGAACACCTGCGCCGCCGCGTTTGCCTCGCCCCTCTTCGCCCCGCAGACCAACGCCTTCGAAGTCGCCGCCCTCGGCCACGCCTGGGGCGAGGCGACCTACGTCTGGGCGGTGGACCATTCCTCCGTCACCGCCTCCAACGCCTGCACCCGCTGCGGCCAGACCGTGCAGGAGACCGCCGCCACCACGATCTCCGCCACGATCGCCCCCACCTGCACCGACCCCGGCACGATGACGCTCGCCGCCGACTTCTCCTCGCCCGCCTTCTCTCCGCAGAGCAAGACCATCGAGGCGGATCCCGCCCTCGGTCACGACTGGGGCGCGCCCGTCTGGAACTGGAACGCCGACTACACCGCCGCCACCGCCACGTTCGCCTGCTCGCGCTGCGACGAGGCGGAGACCGTCGCCGCCGCCGTCGCGCACGCGCCCGGCGAAGGCGACGCCACGAACTGCACCGCCACCGCCGTCCACCACGGCGAGACCTTCACCGACACCGTCGTCCTCCGTCCGCCCGTCACCTACATCGACGCGGACGGCGTCGAACGTCAATGCATCCGCTACACCGTCCTCCTCTACGATAACGGGTGGTACTCATACGGCGAAGAGGGCGCCGAAAACTGGTATGTCGTCTCCAGCAATGTCACGAGTGGCCTACCATTCAACTTCCACGACGCACACGCCCACCTGATCCTCTGCGACGGCGCGACGCTGACCGCATCCAACCCGGGCGGCTACTTTGCCATCTGCGCCGACGGCAGCCTGACGATCTACGGACAGTCCGGCGGCACCGGTGCGATTTTCGCGTCCGCCGACATCCACGCCATCGTTGCCGACGACAACATCACCTTGAACGGCGGAATCGTGGAGGCCACCACGCCCGATCCGGACGTCTACGACGGCATCCGGGCGGGGATCGCCATGATCAACGGCGGCGTCGTGCGCGGCTCCATCTGCGGTGGCGGCGGCGTCACCGTGAACGGCGGCGTGGTCGAATCCTCCATGCTCAGCACCTTCAGCAGCTACGACATCGTCCTTGGCTGGACGAACGCCACGGACAGCATCACCGCCGCCGCCTACTCCGCCCGCTCCGTCTCCGTCCGCGCCGGGCAGCGCTTCTGGAACGGCGAGGAGTTCGTCGGCGACGGTGCGGTGGACGCGGCCAAGCTCGCAGGCAGGACGCTCACGCCCGCCTACGAAATTACCTACGCGCTCAACGGCGGAAGCGTCGAGGGCGAGAACCCCGCCTTCTACGCGCGGGAGAGCGAGGAGATCGTCCTTGCGAACCCCGTCCGCGTCGGCTACGACTTCGCGGGCTGGATCGGCACCGGCCTGGCCGCTCCCACGAACCGCGTCGTCATCCCCCGCGGTTCCGTCGGCCACCGCGCCTACGCCGCCACGTGGGAGCGCATCACAGCCGTCCCCTACATCGACGAAAACGGCGATCCGCAGGTCTGCACCGACTTCATCTGCCTTTCCGGCGCCTCCGGCAATGTCGTCGCTGGCGTCGGCCCGACGAACTGGTATGTCGTCTCCGGGCGCGTCGCCATCGACGGGCACCTCCGCTTCCAGGGAGAGCGCTCCTGCATCATCCTCCGCGACGGCGCGACGCTCGCCGTCACCAACGCGACCGACACGGTCGACGACGCCATCCGCGCCGAGGGCCGCCTCGAAATCTACGGACAGGCCGGCGGCACCGGCGCGATCGCCGCACGGGGCAACCTCGTGTCGAACGAAGACGACGGCATCCAGGCCGCCTCCCTCGCCATCTACGGCGGCAGCGTCCGCGCCGTCGGAGTGTATGGCATCTACGTTACGGGCGACCTCGTCATGGGCGGCGGAACCGTCGTCGCCCGCGCCGAGAACGGGAACGGAATCCATGCGGACGGCCTCCTCGTGCGCGGCGGCGCGATCGACTCCGTGGGGTCTATCCGCGGCATCTATGTCAAGAAAGACGGCATGACCGTCCTCGGCGGGACCGTTTCCGCCGCCTGTTCAAGCCTTTGGACCACCGGAATCTACGTCGAGAATGGCGACATCGCCGTTCGCGGCGGGCGCGTCGTCGCCGTCGGCAACAAAAGCGCCGCCATTTACGTCCGGAACGGCGGCTTCGCGATGAGCGGCGGCGCCGTGACGGCGACCAGTGCTGACGCCGCGGATGGAATCTACGCCTCCGGCGACATCGTCCTCGGCTGGACGGACCTCGCGGACTTCATCCTCGCCCGAAGCTACACGTCCGCGAGCGGCGCCGTCTCCGTCCAGAAAGGCCAGACCTTCGCCGACGAGGGCGGCAACCTCTACGAAGGCGAGCTCTATTCCGGCGCGCTCGCCGCCGCCCGCGGCAAGACCCTGCGCCCCTACATCGCATCCTACGCCGCCTGGGCCGCCGCCAGCGGCATCTCCGGCGCGTGGAACGAAACCGACGCGCTCGGCATCCACAACGTCTTCCGCTACGCCTTCGACAAGCCGACGGGCGCGTTCGAGAACCCGTCGCTCCTCGGCATCGCCTTCGCGGCGGACGGCACGGCACTCGTCCTCACGCCCCCGCTCGTGAACACGACCGGCTTCGACTTTTCCCTCCTCGCCACGGACGACCTCGCCGGCGCGAACCCCGCCACGTTCCCCCTCGATCCCTCCGGCACCAACGCCGTCCCAGCCTCGTCCTCATCCACCCGCTTCTTCCGCCTCAAGGCGGCGGAGCGGTGAAAATGTTGCAAATGTAAAAGTGTTGCCAATGGCCAAATCCAATTTACATTTGGCTATTGACAGCACTGGCTTGGTAGAAAGCGCGTCTTTCTGCCACTGACAAATTTAAAATGCCATCTTAAATTTGTCGGATGTTTTTGTTGCGTTTCGGTGTGCTGAAGCGAGTCCCTTGCCGGACGCATTGCCATAATCAATCTTGGCGGCATTGCGCAGAGGGAGGAAAAGGAGTGTGCCGATGCCAGACCTTTCAGCGCGGCGAATGTTCCGCTTGGCCAGACTTGCGATGGAATCGTGGACATATACGAGCGCATTCATCGAGGTTCATTCCCGGCATTGGTGTCTGGACGAATCAAAAACCGCCAGAGGTTTTACGATTCATACGTGCGCACATACATTGAACGCGACGTACACGATCTGGCCAGGGTTTCGGACGAAAACCGTTTTTTCACGTTTTTACGGGCGGCGGCGGCAAGAACCGGGCAATTGCTCAACCTTTCCGAACTCGCCCGCGACGATCAGTATAAGCCAGTTCATTCAACACCTCCTTGAAGTTTCCAGCGTTTTCACCTAGCTACCCCTTGAAGAATCTAGCGAAGGAATGCGCGACGCCGGATCCCCCCGTGCGGTCCGCGCGCTGCGCAAGCTCCTGGATGAGCGCTTCACACTTCCCGCAGCGACGGCAGTTGTGCGCATCTGGGCAGTCGCGTATGACCGGCCACAGGGGCGACCTGCCAAGCGTCGCATTGTCTATAGGGACTGGAAATTCGAAAAACGGATCCATTATCTTCGCAAGGTCGCCGTCGTACGAATACGTGGCGTAGGCGCGTATGATGCCCTCCGGATCGGGATGCCTGCGCGTCGCGAGCTTCACGGCGCCGACGTAGCGTTCGTATTCCGGCAGCTCCTCGGGGCGAATCCAGTTGGCTCTGAGGAAGTCGGCGTACCTGCCATGCTCGTAGTTCGTCCTGCACCTGAACGCCGAGAAGGAGAACTCCTCTCCGGCCGCGGACTGCCCCATGCGGTTGTGGCCGTGCAGGTTGTTGTGGAACTGGCGGAACGGACAGTCTCGCAGGCAACCCGAATTGACATATATGCACGGCGTCTTGCCGTGGCGCGCGGACCAATCCGCCATCATGCGCACATACTCGAGGCTGCGGTGGTTGTCGATGCTGACGTAGAAGGAATCGAACAGCTCCTCCATGTAGGAAAGCGACTGCGTGCTCTCGATGTACATGTTCACGCTCAGACGTATCTTCACCTCCGGGAAGCGACGGCGCACCACAGTCGCAATAAACGGAGACGTCGTCGTCAGGTGCTCCGGGAACAGGTCTCTTGCAGCCATTTCGCCCAGCACCTCGGTGACATGTTCCGCAAGGGCTTTCGATATGGCGATGTCGCCGTAGCAGTTTGCATTGAAGATAGCGTCAAGCTCCATTCCGATGCTTCGGCACCAGGCGATGTCCTCAAGGAAGAGGCGCTTCCTTTCGGGCGTCCACTCGGCCATCGGACGGCTTGCCGTCACGCCGGGCCACGCGAAGAACACCTCCTTGATGCGCGAAACGTACTTTCCGCAGATCGCGCGGAACGGAGCGTTGTCAAACCAGCCGACGGCAAGAGTCCGATTTGAGGCCTTGTTTTCCTTGTCATGATTCATGCCCTGTTAAACGCGGCAGATGCGCCGCCGGTTCAACGAGCCGGAACAGTCTTAATCACACTTCTAACGACTGGACGGCGGCGATGGTGCGCGTGATGAGGTCGTCCAGCGTCCAGCCGAGCTGGTCCGCCCCGCGCCGTATCACGTCGCGCGAGCAGCCGGCGGCGAATTTCTTGTCCTTGAACTTCTTCTTCACGCTCTTCAGGTTCAGGTCCTTCGCGCTTTTCGAGGGATACATCAGCACGACGGCACCGAGAAGCCCCGTCAATTCGTCCACGGCATAGAGGATCTTCTCCATCTCGTGTTCGGGAGCGATGTCGTTTACGATGGCGTAGCCGTGCGAGGCGACGGCCCGGTTGATGGAGTCCTCGACCCCAAGCTCTTTCAGCAGGGTCTGGCTCTTGACGCAGTGCTGCTGCGGCCATTGTTCGAAGTCGATGTCGTGCAACATCCCCACGATGCCCCAGTAGTCTTCATCTTCGGCGTATCCGAGCTCGCGCGCAAAATATCGCATTGTCTTCTCGACCGTCTCGGCATGATGGAGATGGAACGCGTCCTTGT
>JAFRJH010000036.1 GCA_017432385.1 Kiritimatiellia bacterium | reverse complement strand
GCACTTTCCCCAAAATATCCGGGGTATTTTCCTGGATCACGGAGCGGCCGGTCTTGGTGAGGCCCAAGGAGCGAACGGTGCGTCGCTGCTTTTCACTGTAACCGATGACGCTCTTCACCAGGGTGATCTTGATTTTTGCCATGGTTTCAATCCTCCTGACCTAAGATCTCCTGCACCGTCTTGCCTCTGAGACGAGCAACGTCTTCCACGGTGCGCATTTCTTTCAGGCCGGCGAAGGTCGCGGAGACCATGTTGATGGCGTTGTTGGATCCCAACGATTTCGTCAGGATGTCACGGACGCCGACGGCTTCCTGGTGCGGACGCTTGAGGCGACACCCGACGTGATCGTCCACTGCGCGGCGATGACGAAGGTGGACGACTGCGAGGCGAATCGCGACCTTGCGTTCAGGCTGAACGAGGAGGGGTCGCGCAACGTCGCGCTCGCGTGCAAGGCCGCTGGCGCGCGGCTCGTCGCGATCTCCACCGACTACGTCTTCCCCGGCGAGCCGCCGCGGGAGCCGTGGGCGTGGGGCGAGACGGACATCCCGCGCCCCCGCACGGTCTACGGCGCGTCGAAGTTCGCCGGCGAGCAGATGATCCAGATGATCCTCCCCGACGCCGTGGTCCTGCGGATCGCGTGGCTGTACGGCGCGGGCGGGCCGAGCTTCGTGCACACGATGGCGAAGCTCGGCGCCCAGGAGGGCCCTGCGCTGAAGGTGGTCGACGACCAGCGCGGCAACCCGACCTCCACGAAGGTCGTCGCCGACGTAATACGCTTCCTCCTCTCCAGGCCGGACGTGAGCGGGATCGTCCACGGCACCTGCGAGGACCAGTGCACGTGGTACGGCCTCACGGTCGAGCTCTTCCGCCTGCTCGGGCTGAAGCGCGGGGTAGTGCCGTGCACGACGGAGGAGTTCCCCCGCCCCGCGCCGCGTCCGCGCAACTCCGCGCTGAAGAAGAGCGTCCTCAACCTCCTCGGCTACCGCACCCCGCGCTGGCAGGACGCGCTGCGGGACTTCGTCGCGTCCGAGTTCCCCGCGCTGGCGCAGTCCGCGCGGGTCTGATATAATATCCGCGATGGGCGAAGGATCGGTCAACATACTGTGCCTCAAGTGGGGGAAGGCGTATTCCGCGGAGTACGTCAACCGCCTTCACCGGGGCGTCGAGGCGAACCTTGCGCGGCCGTTCAGGTTCGTGTGCCTCACGGACGACGCGTCCGGGCTCGAGGGCGGGATCGACGCGCAGCCGATCCCCCCGGCGCCGGACGGGTGGCGGCCGAACGCGAGGTACAGGCGATGGCCGGGGATATACCTGAAGCTCATGCTCTTCAAGCCCGGGCTCGCCGGGCTCGAGGGGCCGACGCTCTTCCTCGACATCGACCAGATCATAACCGGAGACCTGGACAGGTTCTTCGACTACGAGCCCGGGCGCTTCTGCATCATCCACAACTGGATCGAATGGCACAAGTGCCTGTTCCGCCGCCGCCCGGACATCGGGAACAGCTCGTGCTTCAGGTTCGAGGCCGGCGGTCCGTACGCGTACGTCTACGAGAAGTGGATGTCCGAGCTGGACCGCGCGCAGGACCAGCGGTTCTTCAGGACCGAGCAGGAGTACATGACGTACGCCGTCGGCCTCGACAGGATCAGCTGGTGGCCCGAGAACTACGTCCGCTCGTTCAAGCGGAGCTGCGCCCGCGCGTGGCCGCTCAACCATTTCCTCGCGCCGCGCTTCGACCCCGACACCTCCATTCTCTGCTTCCACGGGCACCCGTCGCCCGAGGAGGCGATCGCGGGCTACCGCGGCAGGCACCTGAACACATGGACGAAGCCGTGCCCGTGGGTGGAGGAGCTCTGGACGCGATGAACGCGAAGGTGTCGATCATAGTGCCGGTGTACAACGTCGAGGGCAGCCTCGCGCGGTGCCTTGACTCGGTCGCCGGCCAGACGGAGCGCGGCATCGAGATCGTCTGCGTCGACGACGGCTCGACCGACTCGTCGCCGGACGTGCTCGCCCGCTACGCGGCGCGCGACCCCAGGATCAGGGTCCTGAGGCGCGTGAACGGCGGGCTCTCCGCGGCGCGCAACACCGGCCTCGACGCCGCGGGGGGCGAGTGGATCATGTTCGTCGACTCCGACGACTGGATCCCGTCCGACGCCGTCGCGAAGATGCTGTCCGCCGCCGTGGAGTCGGGGCTTCCCGTCGTCGCGTCGAACGGGTGCGCGAAGGACTCCCTCCCCGCGCCGCGCAAGCCGCGCGTCTCCTGGCGCAGGGTGGAGCCCGCGCTCGCCGGCTTCGTCTCCAACCGCCGCATCCACTCGAGCGCCTGGAACAAGCTGTACAGGCGCGACGCGATCGGTTCGCGCCGCTTCGTCGAGGGGCTGCTCTTCGAGGACTGGCCGTTCAACACGGAGCTTTTCGCGGACATCCCGGCGTTCGCGCTTGTAGACGAGCCGATGTACGTGTACTCGACCGGCGGCGCGTCGATCACGCGCTCGCCCTTCGGCATGCGCAAGGCGGAGAGCTACCTCGGGGGCATCGCCCACGTCGAGAGGTACTTCGCTGGACGGCCCGACCGCGCTGTCGCCGCCCGCCGCATCGCGGTCGCCGTGAAGATGCTCGTGGGCAAGGCGTCGAAATGCGGGGACGCGGAGGTGCGCCGGCTCGTCGCCGCGCAGGACTTCTCGCCGTATCCGCTCGGCCTCAAGACGCGGTTCCGGCTGTGGAGGATGAGGAGGGAGGCGCGGTGAATCCGGGCAAGGCGGTCGAGAATTCGCTCCACGCCGTCCGCAGTGCGTTCGGCCGGTGGTTCTGCCGCCACGTGTGGACGGCGGTCGATCCCCGCAAGGTCGTCGTGAACCAGTTCCAGGGCGGCGGGTACGGATGCAACCCGAAGTACGTTGTCGAGGAGCTCCGCCGCCGCGGCGGGTTCGACGTCGTCTGGATGGTGCGAAGGGGCGTGGACGCCGGTCTGCCGGACGGAGTGCGCCGGGTGCGGTTCGGGTCGTGGGCCGCCCTGAAGGAGCTCGCGACGGCGGGACCGTGGCTCGCGAACCACAACCTCGGGCGGTATGTGCGGCATCTCGGCCTCGTCAAGAAGCCCGGGCAGCTCTATGTGCAGACTTGGCACGGGTCGTTCGGAATCAAGCGCTGCACGGAGGTGCTTGGTCCGGAGGAGACGGGGATGCTGGACGTGTTCCTGGCGAACTGCAGGTGGGAGGCGGACCTTGCGCGCGGATGGTTCGGCCCGCGCGTCCGCATCGAGCCCGCCGGGCATCCGCGCAACGACCCCGTCGTCGCGACGCGCGGCGCCGACTGGCGCGCGAAGCCCGTGCGGACGCTCCTCTACGTGCCTACGTTCCGCGACGACGGCGCGACGGACTGCTATCTTACGGACTTCGCGCGCGTCGTCTCCGCGCTCTCGCGCCGCTGGCCCGGCGTGTGGAAGGTCCAGGCGCGGCTGCACCCGAACCTGCGCAAGAAGGGCGTGAGGCTCGCCTTTTCCGGCGGCGTCGAGGACGTGACGGCGCATCCCGACATCCAGGTCCTTCTCGCCGAGGCCGACGTCGTGGTCTCCGACTACTCGAGCTGCATCTTCGATTTCGCGCTCTCCGGGCGCCCGGCCTTCATATACGCGCCCGACCGCGCGAAGTACGAAACCGACCGCGGCTTCTACTACGGCCTCGACGAGACGCCGTTCCCGGTCGCGGAGTCGGGGGAGGCGCTGGAGTCCGCGATTGCGTCGTTCGACGAGGAGGCGTACGCCGGCAGGCTTGGCGCGTTCTTCGCGGAGAAGGGCTCGTTCGAGGACGGACGCGCATCGGCGCGGGCGGCCGACGTCATCCAGAAGGGAGTGAACACGGAATGAAAGCATCCGAACCACGGCAGGCGGACCCGTACGAGGTGATGAAGAGGAGCCGTCGCTTCGACCTGATATTCAAGCTGTCCCTGGCCCGTGCGATGCTTTCGGGCGACGCCGGCGCGATCCGCGAGGCGGAGACCGCGTATCTTGAGTCGGTGCGCGCGCGCAACGGATTCTACGAGGACGTCCCGCCGAGGAACTGCCCCGCGGACTTCCTGGCCGCGTTCCGCCGCACGTTTCAGAGCATCCGCGACCGGGGCTACGATCCGGCGCTGGGGGCGATACCCGTCGACGCGGCCGGCGAGGTGCTCAACGGCGCGCACAGGCTCGTCTCGTGCATTGCATGCTCAGTCCCGTGCTGGGTGGTGGAAAGCGACTGCCACCTGGCGGGAGGCTCCGTCATGCGGACGTTCGTAAAGGGCCATATCCATCCGGCAGTCCTCAACTGGGGGGTACGCAAGTACTTCGAACTGGTGCCGGACGGCTGCCTGAAGGAGGAGTTTGGTTCGCCCGGCGACTATCCGGAACTGCCGTTCCCGGACTGGCGGGCGCGCAACCGCGGCGCCTGGAGGTTCAAGGTCAAGCCGGCCCTCTCGTGGACCTGGTATTCGCTGACGCTCCCGTTCAAACGCGGCGAAGCGCGCGAGAAACAGCTGCGCAGGATCCTGCGCGAGCGCAGGAAGATATCCGGGTTTGCGGCGCTTGCGGACTACTGGAGGGACAGGAAAGATGGCGAATGAGCTGCATCTGTTCGCAATCTGGCCGTTCGCAAGGTCCCAGGAGGACCGGATGCTGGCGGACATAGCGGAGCACGCGCAGATAGTCTCGACCTTTGTCGCCGACTGGCCGAAGCGGGTTTCCGCCGAATGCGGGTACCGCCGTTTCTACGGACCGCTGCTGCCGGACGCCGTGGGCAAGGCCAAGCGCGCCGGGGAGGGCAAGTTCCGGCTTGTGATCGTCAGGATCGCCGACCCGCGGTACGACTGGCGGCTTACGCAGCGCGGATACGAGCTGGTCAACCTCGACATGTTCGAGATGAAATGGCGCTACCGCGGATGGGTCGGCGGCAACCACCGCGTCCACGGCACCAACTCGGTCGAGGAGACGCGGCGGGACGTCATGATGCTGACGGGGCGTTCGCTGGACGACTGGGCCTCCGGCAGAGTGGCGGTCGGGGATGTCACGGTACTCCCCGGCGAAGGCGGCTGGAAAAGCCTCGCGGAGATGTTCGCGTTCCTCAACGAGGCGCATCCATACGTCATCCTGCGCAACGGCGAAGGGCTGCCCGGCTCGTTCGACCCGGCCCACGACGACATCGACATCCTGGTGGACAACGCCAAGGCCTGCGTCAGTCTCCTTGGGGCTGAAAAGGCCAGGGGCGGGGCCGCGGCGCACATTGTCCGCGTCGGCGGACGCGAGGTCAAGTTGGACATCCGCTGCGTGGGCGACGGCTACTACGACGAACGGTGGGAGCGCGCGATGCTCGACACCCGCCGGCTGTCGCCGGACGGGGTGTTCATGCTTTCTCCCGAACATGCGTTCCATTCGCTTGTCTACCACGTGCTCTACCACAAGCGCGCGATCGCCAAGGACTACTATTCAAAGCTTGCGAAGCTTGCCGAGGCGCTCGGCATCGCGGGCGGCGGTGTCCTCGACTGGTTCGAGGCGCTGGATGCGTTCATCTGGACGAACGGCTATGAGTTCTCCGCGCCGAAGGACCCGTCGGTCCACCTGAACGCGGCGCTCGTTTCCTGGCGCGTGTCGGCGGACGAGGCGACGCACCTGTTCGGCCTGTCCGGGGTGAAGCCGGTTCTGCCGTCGTTCTGGCGGCTGGAGCTGTCGGCGACGATGGAAGGACGGCCGGTTCGCGTGCGCAGGCTGGACGAGGGCCCGGGCGTGTACGGCCGCGAGTATGAGCTTGCGAGCCGCGTCTACGCGGTCTGCCCCGCGGCCGTCGCCCGGCCGCTTCGCTGGCACGTGGCCTCCCGCGAGGCGTACTACGTTTCCGAGGTTCCGGCGGGATGCACTTTGCGGGAGGCGCTGGAGCGGGGCGAGCGCTTCGACGCCGCCCGCCTGGAGCGTGCCGCGGAGAGCGCGCTGGCCCTGGTGGACGCCCTGGACGCCGCCGGCGTGGTCCATCGGGACATCCGGCCCGAGACGCTGCTTGTCGACGCGGCGGGCTCCCTGTCCCTTTCGGGATTCGGGTTCGGCGTGAGCCGCGACTCCTACAGGTGCGAAACGCAGAACCTGCGCCGGCGGGTCGCGTCGCTCCTGATCCCCCTGGGCGGAAGCGGCGTGCCCAGGCCCGGCGAGTGGAACGACCGCCTGGCGCTCGCGCGCTGCCTGCGCCTCGTCCCGGCTTCGTCCGCCGCGCTTGACGCGGCAATCGCCCGCCTTGAGGCGGAAGCCGCCGCCGGCAGGGGGACCCTGCGCGTCAGCGTCCGCAAGATGCGCTTCCGCCTGCTGACGCTCCTGTGCGAGATTGTCCTGCGCGGGCTGGTGCGCCCGAGGCGCAGGAGGTCTCCGGCCTTCGCGCGCATACGCGCGTTCGTATGCAATGCGCTTGGAGGCCGTCCGGACAGGAAGGGGGGGCGGGCATGAACACGGCGATTGTATTCGCGGGCGGCAGCGGAACGCGGATGGGATCCGCGGTCCCCAAGCAGTTCCTCGAGCTGGACGGAAAGCCGGTTCTCGCCTGGACGCTTGAGCTCTTCCAGGCGCACCCGCAGATCGACCGCATACGCATCGTCGCGGCGAAGGACTTCCACGGCCGCGTTGAGGCGCTCTGCGCGGACTACGGCATATCCAAGTGCGCGGGCATCGCCGAGGGCGGCGCGACCGCGCAGGACTCGATCTACGCCGGGCTCAGGGCCGCCGAGGCCGGCGGCGACGCGCCGGACACCATAGTCCTCCTGCACGACGGCGTGCGGCCATATGTCGAGCCGGAAGTCATAACCGCGAACATCGAGGCCGTGAAGAGGCACGGAAACGCCGTCACCTTCACGCCGTGCTTCGAGACGATCGTCATCTCCCGCGACGGCGAGACCATCGACGCGCTCCCCTACCGGCGCGAGTCGTACACCGCCCAGGCCCCGCAGAGCTTCCGCCTCGGCGACATCCTCGCCGCGCACGAGCGCATCCGCGCGAGGCCGGGGGGCTATACCGACATGATCGACCAGGCGACGATATGCTGGACGCTCGGCATACCCATCCACCTCGTGAAGGGCAACCGCGGCAACATCAAGATAACGACTCCCGAGGATATCGTGACGCTCGAGGCTCTGATACGCGCGAGGAGGGCGGCGCATGGCTGAGACCGCCCTCGTCACTGGCGCGACCGGACTCATCGGCGGCGCGCTGGTCCGCGCCTTCGCCGCGGACGGGATGCGCGTCGTCGCCCCGGTCCGCGACGTCGCGAAGGCGCGGAGGACGCTGGCGGACGTTCCTGGCGTCGTGTTCGCGGAGTGGGATATGTCGCATCCGCACGGGGGGGCGCTCGCCGCCGCCGGCGGGATCGACCGGGTTGTCCACGCGGCCTCGCCGACCTCGAGACGGTTCTTCGCGGAGCACCCGGCGGAGACGGAGTCGATGATTGCGGACAGCACACGCGCCCTCCTGGACCTCGCCTGCTCGGCCGGCGCGAAGGCGTTCGTGTTTCTTTCGAGCATGGAGGCGTACGGCGCGCCGCCCGACGACGCGCCGCTCGGCGAGGACGCGCCGTTC
>JAFRJH010000355.1 GCA_017432385.1 Kiritimatiellia bacterium | reverse complement strand
TGCTCGGCCGGGGCGGCGGGCTGCTGAACCGCGGTTCGCAGAGCGGCATCGACTCTTTCCGCAGCCGCCGCGAGCGCAGGGAGGCGGAGGAGCGTCAGGCCGCCGCGGAGCGTGCGGAGAAGGAGGCCGAGCGCAAGCGCCAGGCCGAGGCCGCGGCCGCGAAGGAGGAGGAGGAGAAGAAGGCCCGCGAGCAGGAGCGCGCCGAACAGCGCCAGCAGCTTATGGCCATCCAGGAGGAACTTCGCAAGGCCCGGGAGGAGAAGGCCAGGCGCGAGGCGGAAATGGACGGAAGCGATGCGAACGACGACTCTTGACGAGTTTCAGTCCGAGATAAGGGCCACCGGCGGATACCGCACCCCTGACGAGCGACGCGCCGCGAAGCGCGCGAAGCCAGGTGCGTGGACGACCTTCAGGTTCTCGCTAGGCGTTTCGCACGTCTTTCCGATGTGCGCGCTTCTCGAGCCGATGGGAAAGCTCACGATCCGCAAGTGGGTCGAGCTCTGCTTCTCGTCGGTCACGATCGCCGAGAGGCTCGGGATGAATGTCATCGTAGAGGGCTTCAGAAACCGCGAGGCGTACGACGGCCCGGTGATGTATCTCAGCAACCACATGTCGACCGTGGAGACGATACTGCTTCCGACGGTGCTCAACGTGTACGGTCCGTTCAGCTACGTGGCCAAGGCGTCGCTTGCCCACCTGCCGTTCCTCGGGCGCGCGGCGGCCAACACCGGGATGGTGCCGATCGGCCGCAAGTCGCCGCGCGAGGACCTCGTCAGCATGCTTAAGGTCGGCACCGAGCGCATACACGGCGGCGACAGCTTCCTCATCTTCCCCCAGGGGTCCCGCGAGCACGTCTTCAGCCGCAGGCTGTACTCGTCCATCGGCGCGAAGCTCGCAGAGCGCGCGGGCTGCCCCGTGGTTCCGCTCGTCGTGGATACGCGGGTGCAGCCGCGCCGCGACACCGGGCTGCTGAGGAAGGTCTTCAACGATTTCGGGCCGGTCGACACCGGCTACGACATCCGCGTCTGCTGCGGGCCGGTGATTCCCTGCGCAAAGGCGAAGGTCATGCACGAGGCCGCCTTCGACTGGATGGCGGGCAAGCTTGAGGAGTGGGGCCTCCCCACGGAGCGCTGAGGCACGGACATGGCACGCGGCAGGTTCATTACTTTCGAAGGCGGGGAGGGCTGCGGCAAGTCGACGCAGGTCAAGCGGCTGAAGGCGGAGCTGGAGGCGTCCGGAATCGAGGTCGTCCTCACCCGCGAGCCGGGAGGCACGCGTCTCGCGGAGCTCATCCGCGGGCTACTCAAGGAGGAGTTCGAGGATCCTCCGTGCGACCGCTGCGAGCTGCTGCTTTTCCTCGCCGCGCGCGCGCAGCTCGTGAAGAACGTGATCATCCCCGCGCTCGATGCCGGAAGGTGGGTGATAAGCGACCGCTTCAGCGACTCGACCTTCGCCTACCAGGGGTACGGGCGGGGCCTGCCGCTCGACGTACTGCGGGCGGCGAACGGCTTCGCGTGCTGGGGTCTCGTCCCCGACCTCACCTTCCTCCTCGACGTCGACCCCGAGACGAGCCGTTTGCGCATGCGCGACCGCGAGACCGCGACGGGCACGGCGGCGGACCGCATCGAGAGGGCGGGCGACGACTTCCACAGGCGCCTCCGCGAGGGCTTCGCCGAGATGGCGGCCGAAGACCCCGCGCGTATCGTCAAGATCGACGCGTCCGGCACGAGGGACGAGGTCTGGGAGAGGATATGGACGTCGCTGAAGCGCATTCCCTGATCTCGCGCGCCATCGCGTCCGGCCGCGCCGCAAACGGATATCTCGTCTGCGGCGACCTGCGCGGACAGTGCGACGAGCTTGCCCGGCTGACGCTCGAAAGCCTGTTCCCGGACGCCGCGGCGCAGCTCGCCTCGAAAAGCCACCCCGACGTGGCGTATCTCGAGCCGGAGGGCAGGAGGCGGACGATCCACGTCGCCTCGATGCGCGAGCGGATCGTCGAGCCGATGTCCGCGACATCGTTCTCCGGCGGATGGAAGGCGGGCGTCGTCGTCGGCGCGGACCGCATGGAGCCCGAGGCGGCCAACGCCTTCCTGAAGACGCTCGAGGAACCGCCGCCGAAGACGCTGTTCCTTCTCCTCACCGACCAGCCCGACGCCATTCTCCCCACTATCGCCTCCCGAACGCAGCGCATCGACCTCCCGCTCTCCGACGGAGTCCTCCAGGGCGAGGCGTACGACAGGATATCCGGGATATTCGAGTGCGGGGTCGAGAACGGCGTGCTGGAGAAGTCCCTTGTCGGCAGACGCCTGGCCGAGATCCTCTCCGAGCTCAAGGAGGATGCCGCGGACGAGGACGTCGCGCTCGTCCGCAAGTCGGTCTACACGACGCTGCTCAGCGTCGTGCGCCGCTGGATGGTCGAGGCCAGGCTCCCTTACCACCGTGCGTTCAGGAACGTGGAGGCGGTTGAGGACGCATACCGCCAGAGCGAACGCTCCATCCCCGACGAGGCGGTGCTCTGCATGATGACGGACAGGATGACTTTTCCGTGAAGCTCTCGCTTTCCACTAACTGGTGCTGCCGCAGGATCGAGACCGGAGAGGAGATCGCCGAGACGGCGCTGGCGCTCGGGTTCGACGAGCTGGAACTCGGCTTTCATACGACCCAGGCGCAGGCGGACGGCTTCAGGAGGAGCCTGGACCGCATCCCCGTCGGAAGCGTACACGCGTTCTGCCCCGTGCCCATCTCCGCCCCGCAGGGCTATCCGGAGCTGTACTCGCTGGCCAGCCTGGACGAGGACCAGCGCGCAATCGCGCGCTTCCACGTGCTGAAGAACGTCGCCTTTGCCGCCGACATGGGGGCGGACACTGTCGTCCTGCATGCCGGCCGCGTCCCGTTCTCCACCTTCCTCCATCGTCGTTTCTCGTCGCATGATCTCCGTGACGCGCTGCTGAGGGAGGAGAAGAAGACGGACGCTCCCCGCTACGGCAGGCTTCTCGCCCGCGCTCGCAAGGTGCGCGCCGAGAGGGGTGCGCGCATGCTCGACGTCTTCCGCGGCGAAATCGCCGCGCTCGTCCCGGAGTTGGAGAAGGCCGGCGTTGCGCTTGCGCTCGAGAACATGCCGTATCTCGAGGGGTTCCCAGACGAGGGGGAGATGGCCAAGCTGGCGGAGGAGTTCCGCGGCGCGCCCGTGAAGGGATGGTTCGACACCGGACACGACCGCGTGCGGCTCCGCCACGGCTGGACGGCGGATAGCTGGTTCCGGACAGCCGGCGCCGAAACCTTCGCGGGCATGCACCTGAACGATGTCGAGGATCTCTACGACGAACACAAGGCCCCCGGGGAGGGCAAGGTCGATTTCGCTGCGATGAAGGAGTTTGCGCGTGCCGTCGGCCACGTCGTCTTCGAGCCGTGCGGCGCCGTGTCGCGCGAGAGCCTGGAAAAATCCGTCGCGTTCATCCGCTCCATCTGGTGACGCGCGCCCGTGCTATTGCATCCCGTCAAGGCGATATGCTATAATATTCCCTAAATATAGGGTTTGTCGGGATGGTGAACAGAGCGAATTTCACCAGAATTGCACCGAAAATCGAAAAATCCCTGTAAAAACGCGGTCCTGTAGCTCATCTGGACAGAGCAGCTGCCTTCTAAGCAGCGGGTAGTGGGTTCGAGTCCCGCCAGGACCGCCAGTCTTTGGAAAACGATGGAAAAGGGCCTTGATCTTTCTGTCATAGACGCCGGGCTGCTCGGGGCGGTGAGGCAGATCGCCGCTCTCGTGCGGGACGCCGGGGGGCGCGCCCTGATGGTCGGCGGTGCGGTCCGCGACCTGATGCTCGGCGACGAGGACGTCAAGGACGTCGACATCGAGGTGTTCGGCGTGGAGCCGGAGAGGCTCAAGTCGGCGCTTTCCCACCGCTTCGAGTTCGACCCGTGCGGCGTTTCGTTCGGCGTCCTCAAGATAAAGCACCTCGACATCGACGTCGCGCTTCCCAGGCGCGAGTCGAAGAGCGGCGTCGGACACCGCGGCTTCCTCGTCGACTCCGATCCGTGGCTTTCCATGCGCGAGGCGGCGAGCCGTCGCGACTTCACCGTGAACGCGATGTACTACGATCCGCTCGCCGAAGAGTTCGAGGATCCATACGGCGGGGCGGACGACCTTCGCAACCGCAGGCTGCGCCACGTTTCGCCGAAGTTCGTGGAGGATCCGCTCCGCGTCCTCAGGGGGATGCAGTTCGTGGCGCGGTTCGGGCTCGAGCCGGCGCAGGAGACAGTCGAGATATGCCGCACGGTCGGGATGGAGGGGCTTTCACAGGAGCGCATCTTCGAGGAATGGGCGAAGCTTCTCTTGAAGGGCAGGTCGATAGGCCGCGGACTCGAGTTCCTGCGCGCGACGGGATGGGTGCGGGTCTTCCCGGAGC
>JAFRJH010000354.1 GCA_017432385.1 Kiritimatiellia bacterium | reverse complement strand
GGGAGTTCGAGTTGGAGACTGCAAGATAGAGTAGCCCTCCGACGCCGCCAGCGCCATGCAGCGTCCCAGAGAGGTCCTTGCCCCAGTAGTAGCGGATCGTCGACGCCGCGCCGCCTGCGTATGCTACGCGCTCCTCGACGAGGTTCCAGTCGTCGTAGAAGTACGTATGCGTCGCCTCGGGCGTCACCTTTTTGACGCGGCGGGACTTTGCGTCGTAGAAGTTTGTCAGCACCAGCCATCCGTTAGTCGAGGCGGTCTTAAGCCGTCCCGCGGAGTCGTAGGTGAACTCGAAGCACCCGTCGACGAGCAGGTTGCCGTCCGCGTCATAGCAAAGCTCGCCGTACTGGTTGACGCAGTCTGGCGTAAACAGAGTCGAGTTCCCGATTTCGTCGTAGCCATAGGATGCCGCCAGGCCGGACACCGTCGCCGACGTCACTTCGCTTCGGGAGTTGTACCCGAAGCTGTCGGAGTTGCGGCCAGTCGGACGGCCCAGCGCGTCGTAGGAGTACGAGAACGACTCAACGGCGTTCCCGTTGACGGAACTCACCACGTTGGTCACATGCGCACGGAGAAAAGCCTTGCGCGCGAGCGTCCGCGATACGACCACCCCGTTGGAAAGAACGAGGGTATATCCCGCCTCCTCCCTGTCTGCGTCGTATGTGTATTCGGCAACCGCAATCTCGTTCGAGGCCGATGCCATCCGCCCGTCCGGCGCGTACTCGAAGTGCAGGCCGTCGGACTCGGCAATGCGACCATACTCGTCGAACGCGCGGGCAAGGTGTTTCGACTGCCCTTCCACATCCAAGACTTCGTTTGTCACGCCGCCGCGCGAGTCGAGCGCATACGAGACGAAGCAAACACCGTTCGACTCGCCGACGATGCGCCCGAAGACGTCGCGCGAAACCGCGCAGTCCTGCTCGCCGTCGCTTGACACGATGCCTATAACCCGTCTGGCACCGTCGTAGACGCTCTCCCGCCATGCGCCGCTCGCCTTCGTCTCCCGGAGCGGCAGGCCGTCAGCCGTATACGTATACGAGACAAGCGAATTGTCTGCGTAGGTCTTCGCGGTGCAGAGCCCCGTCGCCGCGTCGTAAGCCCATCCGGTCTCGTCCCAAGCCGTCCCGTCACGGGTAGTCCTGAGGGATGTCGCCCTGCCCGCCGTGTCGTAGCCGCGGCGCACCGGCCACGTCGCGCCGTCGTCCGCGACTGCGCGCCCGTCGGCGTCGTATGCATGCGTCACGACGTCGCCGACCGCGTTGGTCTCCGAGACAAGCCGTCCGAGCGAATCGTACGACATGAACCGGGACGTGTAGCCCGTGCTTGAGGAGGAATGGAACGTGTCCTCTTCGACTACGTCGCCGAACGAATTGCGGACGTACCAGAAGCGCTGCTTCGGCGCCCCGCCCGGCGGAGCCTTCTTGACGTAGTACACCCAGCCGAAGTAGTCGAGGTAGTGTCTTGTCGTCCCCTCGGGACCGACCTCGCGCCAGAGGCGTCCATAGCGTGTCGTCGATTCGCGCACACCATCCGTCTGCGACTCCGTCCTGACGGTAGCGTCGGATGTGGCCGGATTATACGAGCTTACGGTCCGCGCCAAGACTACTCCGTCGACGATGTCGAACGATTCGGACCTGGTCTCGTCCGAGAGTCCCGTGAGCCGCGTCCACCTCGCGGAGCAACGGTTCGTCGCCGACCCCGCGAAGACGATGTCCTCGTCCACCCGCCACCAGGCGTTCGACGTCTGCACGTACGAGACGGGCGATCTCGCGGAAACTCCGAGGGAATCCGTCCCGACGAGTTCACCGACTTCGTCGTATATGTTCGTCACGGCGACGCCGCTTACGACATTCTGCGAGGACGATACCATGGAAGACGCGCCCTCGTACAAGTTCTCCACGCGGCTGACCGGCGTCGTGACGCGGACGAGGCGTCCGAGGAAGTCGTATTCCGAAACGCTGTTTGTCACGACGCCGCAGTCCGACGATTCGGTTATGGAATAGTCGACGCGGCAACCGTCTCCGGTGTATTCGGAGAACGACCTTGTCGCCGCCGACTTCCCGTCCGCGACGCGCACCAGGAGCGATCCGCCGCCGCGGAAGGTGCGGTTCGTCGTCACCGACACCGCCGTTTCCGGCGCTTCGGATGAGAAAAGCGCCGAGACCGTCTCGTCGCACTCCTGAGCTACGCGCGACTCGACGCGGGTCGCGGCCCCCCGCTCGTCGACCGAGACCGACAGGTCTGGGAAGCCATTCGGATACATGCATGTCGCGGACGTGTTGTAGCGGAGCTCGTTCCCACGGTATGTCGAGTTCGTCGCCGCATGCGGGGTGCTAGAGACGGACGCAAGAGTATTCGTCTCGCGGCCAAAGGCGTCGAAGAAGTGCTGGGTTATCCTGAACGAAAGCCTTGGCGAACCAAGGTCCTCGCGCCCAAGTCCCTGCACATTGTAATCAGCCCCCGGCGGAAGCTGCGCCATGTAGACCTCCTCCTCCGCGTGGTAGAGGCGCTCGGTTCCCGTCTTGGCGCTCATCAGCGTCTTCGCGCCGCTGCGGTCGGTGCGGGAAAGGAGGCGGCAGCAGCTGTACTCGTTCGTCTCCGACGAGCCGTCGTCGTACTCGGTGAAGCGCAGGCGGCGGCGGGAGTCGTAGAGGTGGCGCCTCCATCCGAACTCAACCGACGGATCGGACGCGAGCCGCGTCGCCTCGTAGAGGACGAGCCCGTAGTCGAGGTCGCGGTCGGTCACGCTCCGCGTCTTTGCTTCGTGTCCGCCCTTCGTCCTGGTGACGACGGTGCGGACGACGTTCGAGGCGATCGTGTGCCAGTGCGTCTCGGTGACGCCGTCCTCGTCAGTCTCCGCGGCGGTTTCGCCGCGGAGGAGGTACGGGACGAGCGCAGAGTCGGACGAGTAGACGGTCCGCGACGAGACGGCGTTGGCGCCGTCGCCAATCTGGGCCGTCTGCGACGCGGCGCGGATCGTCGTCTCCGTCACCGTCGGCCAGCCGTTCGCCGCGACGCCGCGCGCATAGACCGTCCAGGTGCGGGAAACGAGGTTCGACTCGCCGCCGTGGACCACATAGCGCGATTCGGTGCGGACCTTGTCCCAGTCGTTCGTGTCGCACGAGTCGCCAGGATGCGGCTCGTACTCCAGAACCGTGGCAAAGGCGTCGGTCGACTCTGGAAGATCGTTGATCGAATAACCGTCGCTGTCATCGGGCGCGGCGGATCCGCCGCGCTGGTCGAGCCGGAACTTCTCGCGTCCGCGTCCGTCGTAGGCGTGCCAGCTCCAGGCGCGGTCGTCGCCGCGCTCCATGCGGAGGTTCCCGTGTCCGGCCCACCACTCCCAGTACGAGGCGTACGAACGGCTCCACGTCCCGTCCGCGCGGCGCTCCATCCGCTCCGTCTCGCGCGGCAGGGCGTCCGGCCCCCAGCCGACGACCTCCGACTTGACGCGGACCACCGACGCGGTGACGCCGCCGCACGAGCGGACCGTCTCCGTCCAGCGCCATCCGCCCTCCGTGAGCGACCCCTCCTCGGCCTTCGTCTCCACGACGCCCGATGTGTTGTCGAGCGCCGCCCATGCGCCGCCGGACGGCGCGTACGAGACGTCGGACATCACGTTCCCACCGGCGCTGAACTTCCTGAAGCGAACCGCGCCGCCCTCGCGCGTGATCTCCCACGCGCGGTCGCGCCCGCCCGTGGCGGTGAACGTCACGTCGAGGCGGACGCCGTCCTCAATGTTCGACACGACTACGGTGCGCCCGCCGGGGTCGGAGCATATGACCGTGCGGACGCCGTCCGCCGTCGCGTCGGAGACGTTCGCGTCGCTGCGCTTTAGTAGCTCAAACGAAGACGGGCGCGGCAGAAACGCCGCGTCGCGGCTGAACCAGAGGAACCCCGAGACGTGCCGCTCGTCGCGCATACCGAGCGCAAGCCGGAACCTGACCGATCCCAGCGACGGCCCGTCCAGCGCATCGCAGTCTCCCGACGTGCACGAGCCGCATCCGCCGCAGGGGTCGGACGTGAAGTAGTCCGATCCGCCGCCGAACGAACCCTCCGGATCGTGGACGGCGCTTCCGCTCCAGATGTTGGTTCCGTTGAGCTGGACGCTGGCGTACGCGGTCTCTCCTGTGACAGTCAAGTTGGACGTGATAAAGCCGTATTCCGAGACGTCGAACCCAAAGTCGAGCTCTGGGGTACACGAGCAGACCGACTCTCCGACGGCGTTCGTCCCCTCGTGCCACGCCTCCCAAAGGCACTCGGAGGCGAGGGGATAGGATGGGATCTCCACATACGACGCAACGCCAAGCCACCCATCGTACGACGTCGCCAAGAGCGCATCGCCGTGGTACTTGTGGCTGCCGCCGAACGTGACGGACGGCGAGAGGCAGAGGACGCCGTCGCCGTTCGGCATTGCGAGTTCGCAGGGCGACGAGACAACGAGCGTGCCGTTCGTCGGGTCGTACTCGTGCGGGGTCGGGAGGTCCGCGAAGGGGTCGTCGGCAGGCGGGTTGCCTGGCTCCGCTTCGCCCTCCGGTCCGCCGGTCGTCGTCAGAGACAGCTCGCCGCCGGAGGAGACGTAGAGCCGAGACCCGTCGGCGCGCACGGCGTACGGAAGATTCATGCAGACGACGCGGAGTCCCTGCGCGAGCCGGTAGAACGCCTTCTCGGGCGGCGGGTTGGTGTACGCCACGAAGAACGCCATGTTCGTCTCCCCGCCGGGGACGTACCGGCGCTCCACGGCGCTCCACTCGTTAGAGGCGATGTCGAGGCTCTCATGGAGGAGAAGAGTGTCGCCGGGCTCGACGACGGCGGGGTCGAATGACGCGACAAGCGAAACGCCGTTCGTGTCCACGGCAATTGAAGTGAACCGCAGCGCGGCCGGCGCGTTGGTCGCGGCAGGCTCCGGGTCGAGGTCTCGCAAGGGACCCGCCGGGGGCGGCGCGGCGTTTCCGCCGCGGTCCCCGCCGCTGCCTTTGCTGACGGCGTAGTGCGCGAATGGAACGCTAAAGGCGACAAACAGCAGGATCTTCGCAAATGTGTGGCGGCAGAAGGCATCTTTAGACAAGAAGGCCAAGGCCGCCACAAACAGCAACGGCGCGACTACAGCCAGCAAATATGTTAGAAAGGATGTTTCCTCTCCCATGCCCACACTATACCAAAATTGCATTGTCCATGCAACGTGCGAGGTCCGGGAACATCGTGTAAGCCACCCTGTTTTGTTCTGTTTGCCGCGGGGGGAGGAGAAATGTTATAATTTTGACGGTTTTTCGCTTTAGTCAAGAGGGGGCAAAAGGCGCAAAAGGGTCGGCGCAAAAGGGTCGGCGCAAAAGGGTCAGCTTATTGATACAGTAGGATTGATACAGTAGCTCATGCCAGCTGGTACTCCTGTCTGGGCGATTTCGGACTGTCCGGATCG
>JAFRJH010000035.1 GCA_017432385.1 Kiritimatiellia bacterium | reverse complement strand
CTCGTCCGGCGTCCTGCACGCGGCGAGCTTTGCGTAGCCGTTGTCGGCGCGGAGCGCGCGGGAGATGAAGCTCATGACCTTGAGATAGGGCGTCTGCGCCTCGTCGTTTGCGAGGGTGAGCACGATCACCGAGACGGGGCTGTTGTCGATCGTCTCGTAGTCGGGGATGCATCCGCCCGCGGTGCCGGAGTTGTCGACGATCGCGACGGCGCCTGCGATGCCGTTCACGGACGCGTCGCGGCCGTGCGGGACGGCGATGCCGTGGTCCAGCCCCGTCGGCATCGAGTCCTCGCGCTTCATGATGGCGGCCGTCGCCGCGGCGACGTCCCTGACGTGGTTCGGGCACGCCTTCGCGATCTCCGCGACCATCTTCGCGATGGCCTCGCGCTTTGAGGACGCCGTGAAGCCCGGCAGCATCACGAAGGCCTGCAGGTATCGTCCGACGCCCTCGTGCCCGCGGTTCGCCGCCTCGTTCCCAGAAAGGAGCCTCTCAACCTCCTCGCGGCGCATCGGCTTGGAGATCGACCGGGCGAGGTCGTTGAGCTGGCTCGCGACCTCCATCCACGCGGTCATCACGATAGCCTCCTCGGCGGGCGTGCACGCGAAGCGTATCTTCGCGCCGTGGCGGCGTATCGACAGCTCTATGTCGTCCATCGCGACCTCCCAGATGTGGTCGACCTGCGATAGGCACGTCGTGAAGAAGCCCTCGTTGCGGAACTCGTCGAGTATCCTGCCGAGGACGTGCTCCGCGACTTCGCGGCTCGCAAGCTCGAAGACGACCTCGCGCGCGTCCGTGGCGGACGGCTTCGGGTGGCGGACGCCGCGCTTCTTCGGCACGAAGAGCCCGACCAGGGCGGGGGGCGCGACGACGGTCGTCATGAGCGTCATCAGGATGCCGATGCCGAATATCTCCTGGGTGAGATAGCCGTACGAAAGGCCGAGTCCGGCGATGATGAGCGCGACCTCGCCGCGCGGCACCATGCCCGCGCCGATGCGGAGCCCGCCGAGGACGTTGAAGCCGCAGCACATGGACGGGACCATGCAGCCTACGATCTTCGCGCCGATCGCCAGCGCGGTGTAGATGCCGCCGAACACGAGCACGTTCCTCGAGCAGAGCGCGTTCACGTCGACCATCATGCCCATCACGCAGAAGAAGACCGGGACGAGGAACGTGTACACGGGCGTAAGCATCTCCTGTACGGGGTGCTTGAGGTCGGTGCGCGAAAGCGCGAGGCCCATCACGTACGCGCCGATTATCATCGCAAGCCCCATGTACTCGAAGAAGCCCGCCAGGACGAGCGAGAGGCCGAACGCCATCGTCGCTATTACGACCGGCGAGCGGAACAGCCACTTGAGCACCTTCGCGAGCCTGCGCGCGGCGAACACCGCTATGACCGTCGCGCCTAGCCACACGCCGAACGCCTTCAGCGCCAGGAGCCCGATGTAGCCCCAGTCCATCCCCGCCGCCTCGCCGGTCTCCGCCGAAGCCGTGTTCGCGGCGATTATGCTGTTGCCTATCGCGAGCACGATGAGGCCGAGCACGTCGTCGATCACCGCGCCGGCCATGATCGTCGTGCCCTCCTCGCTGTCCATCTTCTTGCGCTCCGAAAGGATGCGCGCGGTGATGCCCACGGAGGTGGCGGTGGACATTATGCCCATGTAGAGCGGAGCCTCCTTCGTCATCGCCTGGACGAGCGGGAGGTCCGCGAGGAACGCGAAGTGCGGGAAGAACTTCGGAAGCAGGAAGACCGCGCATAGGTCGCCCAAGGCAAACGAGACCACCACGCCGCCCACGCCGACGAGCGTCCCGACGAACGAGTACTTGAGGAACATCCTCAGGTTGGTCTCGAGGCCGGACAGGAACAGCAGGATCACGGAGGCGAGCGTCGCGATGCCGTAGAGCGCCGGGCTCGTCGCGTCGAACATGACGCCGCCGCCCGCCGTCGTGCCGAACATCGCGACCGTCGGGGCGGGCGCGCCGCTGGCGCCGAACGCCGCTGCGTTCATCGCCTTGAGCGCCGCGCCGTTGAAAAGCCCGTACCGGAACGCCCCCTCGCCGAACGCGATTCCGCCGAGAGCCCACGGCCCTATCACGATGCCCGCGGCAAGCTCGCCGAGAATCGACGGAAGGCGGAACATCTTGGCGATGGCGCCGCCGAGCCTGGCCGCAAATATTATTACGCCGATCTGCAGCACGAGGAACATCATCTCCTCGACGCGCGGCATCCCGAAGTTGGGATAGGCCGGCGCAGGATTGTGCGCGGCAAACCCACACGCCGCGGCGCAAACCGCCGCGGCCATCACCAGAGCCTTCTTGATCTTCATAGCTTCGGATATTATAGCAGATATTCCGCCGACATGAGCGATTCCCGCGATTTTTCCCGCGCGTCCCGCCGCACGGCGCGACGCCCGTTTCGGGCTACGAGCGGAATATCCAGCGCTTCTGGATGCCGTAGGAGCAGAAGAAGAGCGCGGTCTCGACGGCGATCTTTATCACCGTGATCGCGAACCCCTTCGCGTCGAGGACGCGGGAGAGCCCGGCGGTGAGGCCGTAGCCCGCCGCCATGATCGCGAGCACGAGGATCCAGTATTTGAGGAAGGACTTGCGCTTCGAGACCTTCGACTTGAACACGAGCTTGCGGTTGCATATGTAGTTCACCGTCGCCGAGACCGCCCGCGCGACGGCAAAGGCCGCGAATACGCATGTCGCGCGCCTCCAGTCCGTCCGGCGAGTCGCCATGAAGAGCGCGGCCGTGAAGAGCGCGTTGTCCAGCAGGAAGCATCCGACCGAGGATATGCAGAACTTGAGCAGTGCGCCGTATATCCTTATCGAGTCACGCAGCGGATTGAAGTGCGACGACGCGTTCTCGGCGATGTAGACCGTCTCGATGGGAACCTGCACCGGCGGCTCGTCGTGGCGCTTCGCGTCCGCCAGCATCCGCATCTCGTACTCATACCGGTCGCCCTCGAGCGCCAGCATGCGCGGCAGGAGCGCCGCGGGTATGCCGCGGAGCCCGGTCTGCGTGTCGGATATCCTGAGCCTCGTCATGAGGAAGAAGACCTGACGGGTCCACCAGTTCCCGAAGCGCGAGCGGAACGGCACCTTCCCGGAGAACGCCCTCACGCCGAGCGCGAGGCCGTTCGGGTGCGCGAGCGACGCCTCGGCCACCTTGGCGATGTCGCCGGGCCTGTGCTGCCCGTCGGCGTCGGCCGTGACGACCGTCGCGGCGTCCGGCCAGTTCTCCATGATCCACCTGAAGCCCGTCTTGAGCGCGGCGCCCTTGCCGCGGTTCACTTCGTGGACGGCAACCGGGAGGCCGCGCGAGCGCACGGCCTCGAAGACGGCGCCGCAGCCGCGCGAGCCGTCGTCCACCACAAGTATGCGCCCGAACCGCCCCTTCAGGTCGTCCAGGAGCGCGACAAGCTTGTCGTCCGGGTTGTAGGCGGGTATCAGAATCGCCACGGGATCAGTCTTCATGGCCGGTCTCCTCCGCTGCGGATATGACTTCGTATATGTGATCGTCCCTTACGCTTGCAACGTGCCTGAGCCAGCCGAGGTTCAGCGGCCTGCCGCGCCAGACGACGTAGCGCACGCCAAGGCGGCGCGTCCTGCCCTCGTCAAGCGAATAGAACATAGCGTCAAGCCGCTTCCTGTTCTCGAGCACGCCGCGCCCCTCGAGATCCGTGATATATCGGTGTCCGTAGCGGTTCCACACGCTCCGCCTGCGGCCTTCCGGGTCAACGACCGACCAGTAGCCGGCGTCGGAGTACTGCTGCGTACCGGAATACGCCCTGAGCCCCAGCGCGACTGGAAGCTGCGCAACTACGCGGTCGTTGGCGATCCAGACGCCCGGAGCCTTCCTGTCGATCTCCATCATCGTCCTGGACAGGGTCTTGTCGTAGACCGGACTGAGTCCCTCGGCGAGCGGATGCACGGCGCAACCGGTCACCGCCGAGAAGGCAATCAGCGCGGACGCGAAGAGGACCCTGCGGCGCGCGAGGAGCCCGAAGGCCGCCAGAGAGCAGAGGGCGAAGGCGCACGCGAGCAAGGGCAGTCCGCCGGGGGTCGACCTGAACCATCCGGCCACCTCGTCATGCCAGCAGAAGGCGACGGCGCGGCTTCCGAGGAAGACCGCCGCGACGGCGTAGGCGGCCCACGCGGGAAGCGTCCGCCCCCGCTCCCCGTCCCGCGACGACACCCATCTCAGCGACGCAAGCAGGACGACGAACCCGCCGATGACGGAGGCGCGCCTCGGGGGGATCAGGAAGAGGCCCGTGGCGCGTGCGATCCACTCCGGCCACTCGCACACGCACCAGGCGAAAAGCGCAACCGCGTAGCCGGAGAGCAGGAGCACCATCCCGTCGGGACGTCTCCGCGACGCGGCGGCGAACGCGATTCCGGCGGCAAGCGGCACGCCGAGGCCGATGTATTCGGAAATACCGCACTGGGTGAGATTCCCGTGCCCGTGGGTGAAGGCGGAGGGGAAGGACATGAGGTCGGCGAGGGTGCGCTCGCACATGAACCTGAACGATCCGCCGCGAATGAAGCGCGCGCCGGGATACGAGGAGCCCTTGACCGCGCCGAGAGCCTCGCCGTGGACATCGAAGAAGTACAGCGCCTCGGCACAGACCACGGCGAGGGCAAGCACGACAAGGGCGACGCGCCACCATGCCGGTTTCCCGCAGCCGGCGAACTCAAAGACGGCAAGCGCGAGAAGGACCGGCGCAAGGAGCACGGTGAACGGCATGTACATCACGAACAGGAAGGAGGCCAGCGAGACCGCGAGCGCCGTTGCGGACAGCGCCGACGTCCACCAGGCCCTGGCGGACAGGACCTGCCGGAGAAAGACCGCCGAGGCGAAGAGGTAGACGAGATGATACGGGATTGTCGTGTCCCACCACTGTGTCGGCGCGCCCAGAGTCACCGCCGCAGCGCCAGCCGCGGCGACCAGGGCGTCGCCGTAGCACCACCTGAGGAGGAAGAGGAAGAGAAACAGGGGGAGCAGCAGGTATCGCGTCCACCAGCTCCACGCCAGCCCGTGGTCGGCGCCGAAGAGGAAGTACCCCCAGTTGTGGAACTGCCCGACGGCGGTCCAGTCCCAGACCGGCGCGCACGGCGTCTCGACAAACATGTCCGTTCCGCCGTTCACGCGCGCGTTGACGCGCGGGAAGAACTCCGGAGACCTGCACTGGGCGAGGACGAAGGGAAGCGACGTGGCCCACTCGTCGCTGCGGATCGGGCGCGACACGCCGATCTGCCCGCCGCGGTATCCGGGCTCACGGTCCGGGATTATCCTGTCCCACTCCCGGACCGACGCGCCGCTCACCCCGCCGCGCCCGAAGCCCGCCGTCAGGACCGCGAAAAGCGCCAGGACCGCGACGACGACCGCCGCAATCGGGTGTCCGGCCAGCGATTCGGCTATGCGGCTACGCACCGAGCGACTCCTTTATCCGGGCGAGCGCGGCGTCCGCGGCATGCGGGTAGTTGAGCATGACGGTGCCGGCGAACTTCTCGCGCGACGCCTTCTTCGGGTCGTCGCCCTTAACGACCACGTCGGCGATGAAGCGCTCGATGGCGTCCGTGTCGTAGGCGACGTAGCAGTTCTCCAGGCACTCCCTGCCGAGCGGCGCGAACTTGGCGTCGACGTCGCCAGGGGAGTGCAGCATATAGCAGCACGGCTTCTTCGTGTAGAAGTACTCTACGAGATACGAGCCGCAGTCCTGGATGCAGGCGTCGGACTCGGCAAACTCGCGGAAATAGTCCCCGCCGTCCGACCAGACGACGTTCGGCTTCGCCTTCAGCGCCTCGACATATTCCGCCGTGCGGCGCTTGCCCCACTGGCTGCCGCGCGACATGACCTTGAAGAGGAACGGATGCGGGCGGAACACGAAGTCGATCTCGGGGTGGCGGTCGGGGAGGTGCATGAAGAAGTCGGCGTAGCGGACGAAGTTCGCGAGCGAAAGCTCCTTGTTGGTCCCTCCCTCGACCGAGTGGTGGAGCGCCACGAGGATGCGCTTCCTCGCGTGCGGCGCGGGGACGACGGACGCGAGGCGGTCCATCTTCACGTAGCCTACGACGTCGGCGTTCGTCCCGCCGACGGCGGAGTACGCGCGGTACTCGGCGGCCGTCGCCCCGCACTCGAAGAACGCCTTCCACATGTATGCGTAGCTCTGCCCGCCCATTACGGTGCGGTCGTAGACCGAGCGGTAGAACCCGTAGTTGACGCACACGGGCAGGAAGTCGCGGCCGACCGCGTAGTGCGGATTGTAGCGGAAGGACGAGAGTTCGTACGGCGACGGATAGCACACGATGTCCGCGCCGTCGAGGACGTCGTTCCACGAGCCGAACTCGTCCCTCGAGGCGACCGAGAGCCTCTCCGGGGGGATTTCCGCCGAGAGGTCGGCGCGGCAGGCCTCCATCGCCTCGGCGAACTTCCCGTCGTGCCAGCGGAGATCGGGTATGACGACGACGTGCGGATCGAACGCCGCGTCCCGCAGCATCGCGTCGAACAGCGGCCTCGCCGGGAACATGGAGGCGTTGGAGACGAAGAACACCGACCTGGCGCTCCCGCCGGAGCGAAGCTTCTCCGCAAGCTTCGCGCACTTCCCCGGGAACGAGGCCTGGTGCTCCCCGTAGGTCGTCAGGTGGTGCTCGCGCCGTATCGGCTTCGGGACGATCAGCGCGCGCAGGGCCGGGTTCGCCGAGGCCACGAGCTCCAGAGTCGCGCCGACGCTCTCGTAGCTGTCGCCGTTCACCGCCTTCGCCTTGAGAAGCGGCATGCGGTACTGTCCGCATATCGACAGCGGGTACTTCGTCGGGGCGCCCTTCCTGAAGCCCATCGGGACGAGGGTGTCCCACCTGAAGCCGGCGTCCTCCAGGAACTTCGTGAAGCGGAACTCGAACTTCATTATCACCTTGTCGCGCTCGACCCTGCCGGCGACGCGGGAGAGGAACTCGTCGACGAGCCCGCTGTCGACGACGTTCCGCCGGAAGAGGTAGAAGTAGGACGAGATGTGGATGTTCCCGAACGCGTTGTAGCCGGTGTAGCCCCAGAAGTCGCATCCCCTCTCCGCCATCGCGGCGAACGACTCGGCGAACGGATACACCGGGCCGTAGTTCGAGTCGTTCATCACGACAAGGTCGTCGGCGAGCGGCGCGTCCAGAAGGCCCTCGGCGCGCGCGATCTCGAGCCCGCGGCGGTAGGAGCCGAAGTCGTACTGCCCGTGCCGCTCGAACCTCGCGACGGCGACAAGCCCGTCCAGCTTGCCGACCTCGTCGGGGAGGACGGGGCAGTCCGCGACATAGACGATGTTGTCGACGACCTCGCGGAGTCCGCGCAGCAGGTAGAGCAGCGGCTCGGAAAGGACGCCTCCGCCGAAATAGGACGCGACGACGGCCGTGCGCCCGTGCCGGCGCGGGGCCTTCGCGAACCGCCACGTCCCCTCCACGGCGCCGTCGGGGAACTTCGGCGGACGCTCCTCGAGGACGGAGACCGCGCGTCCCTCCCGCTTGCCGTACATCTCGTAGTGGACCAGCGGATTCATCCCCGACGCGCGCACGTCGTTGTGGAGCGAGAAGTACTCCTCGTTCACGAAGTACGGCGACGGGTTCCGGTTGCTCGCCACGCCGAACTGCACGTAGTGCCTGGCGGGATCGAATCCGGCGGCCCTGACGTCCGGGTTGTTCTTGAGATACCATTCGGCGTCGAAGAACTCCGACTTCCTCACGGTCCGGGCGTACCGCGCGAGCTTGAGCTCCGCGCGCAGGGCGTTCTTCGCGGCGGCCTCGCCCGCCCTGAGCGACTTAAGGAGCGCTACAGCTGTGTCACCGAGCCACATGGCGGGTCATTTCTCCAGTTCCTGCTTTATCTGCGTCGTGGAAATGTCCGGCGTGCGCGGAAGGTACACGACCTCGCACTTGTCCTTCAGGAAGTCGAACTTCCCCTTCCAGTCGTCCCCCATGACGAACACGGAGCAGCCGTGCTCCACGACGTCGGGGTTCTTCTGCTCCCAGTTCTCCTCCGGGATGACCTCGTCGACATAGCGTATCGCCTCAAGCATGATCTTGCGCTTCTCGTACGGGAAGAAGCACTTCTTCCGCTTCATGTTCCAGTTGAACTCGTCCGTCGACAGCGCCACAATGAGGTAGTCGCCGAGCGCG
This sequence comes from Kiritimatiellia bacterium, assembly GCA_017432385.1. GTDB lineage: Bacteria > Verrucomicrobiota > Kiritimatiellia > RFP12 > UBA1067 > UBA1067. Next base: position 301 of record JAFRJH010000035.1, on the reverse strand, counting down.
CGGGCGCGCCGGAGCAGATTGACATGCCCGTAGTGCAGAAGGTCGAATGTCCCGTACGTGATAACCTTTTTCATTTCGCTTGCTCCGAAATCGCCGTCCTAAGCCGGTCGCGCTCGTCGACCAGCGCCTTTATCTGCCTTGTGCGCCGCGTGTGCAGCGACGCGAGCGCGCGCCGCTGCATCTGGAGAAAGTCCCGCAGGTCCTCCGCGCCGAACCTCGGCGGCGCGGCTTCGCCGCCGCCGAACGCGTCGAGCAGCGCCGCGGCCATGTCGTCCCGCGACGCAGGCCGCACCGACGCCCT
>JAFRJH010000353.1 GCA_017432385.1 Kiritimatiellia bacterium | reverse complement strand
TATAAGAGAGCCTATGAAACGCATTGTGCATTTTGTGGCGTTCGCCGTGGCAGCGGCGGCCATGGTCGTCTCGGCGGAGCCAGCGGGCGTCGGGCGGGCGGCTTCCGAGACCGTCGCGATGCGCGGCCCTTGCGACGCGGCCTGGAAAAAGATGATGGCGACGTGGCACGAGAAGACGGGCCTCGTCTACGGACGCCCCGCGGAGAAGGTCCGCTCCTCGAAGGGCTGCGTGAACGGCATGTTCCACTGGGGCGAGGGCAAGGAGCAGGACGGGTACGGGGCGGGGATGGCCGACTGCGCGCTCATCTGCGGCACGGCGCTCTCCGGGCTCGTGGACAGGTTCGCCGTCATGGGCGACGCCGGCACGCGCGCCGACGCGGCGAAGGTCGCGCGCGGCGTCCTCAACCTCGCGAAGCTGCACGGAATAAAGGGGTTTGTCGCGCGCGGGCTCTGCGCGGACGACGCGAAGAGCATCTGCTCGCTCTCGAGCCGCGACCAGTACACGCACTGGGTGCACGGCCTCTGGCGCTACACGACCTCGCCGATGGCCGATCCCGCGCTCGCCGCCGAGTACAGGACCCTCGTCGCCGAGGTCGCGCGCTTCATGGAGGAGCGGGTTACGCCTGAGCGCGGATGGAACTTCGGGCTCGCGGACGGCGGGGTCGACCCGCGCGGGATATGCACGATGTGGGGCCCAGAGCTCGGTCCGCACGAGGACGCGCGCCTTCCGATGATATACGCCGCCGCGTACATGGCCACGAAGGACCGGCACTGGCTCGACATGTACGGCAGGTGCATCGACGAGGCGCTTGACCGCACTCTCCGCATCACGGCCCCCGACAGGTCGAAGTTCCTCGGCCGCATGCCGTGCTACTCGCTCTACCAGGCGAACGTCAGCCTCGAACTGCTGTTCGCCTTCGAGAAGGGGAACGAGGGACGCCGCGCGAAGATCGAGAGGGCGATGCGGGAGTTCTCCAGCCTCGCCGCCGAGCGGGCGGAAAGGGCGATGGCGAACCCCGGCGCGAAGCCGCCGTACGGAATGTGCTGGGACGGCGAGCTCGCGCTCACGATGCTGATGACGCCGGGGCTCCCGCACGCGGAGACCGCGCACCGGCTTCTCGTGCAGGCGGTCTCGCGGCAGAACCTCGCGACGTCGGGGATAATCCGCATCTCGCACATAATGGCGGCATGCTGGCGGGAGAACGCGGTCATGCCGCGCAGCGGCTCCGCGAAGGAAGACGCCCGGCCATGACTTTCATTGCGTCAGTCCTTCTCCTCGCGCTCACCCGCGCCGAGATAATAGAGCGCTTCAAGGCGCCCCCGGTGATCAAGATGCAGGGGCTCTTGCAGGTCGTCGCAGACTGTCCGGCCGACATGCGCAGGGAATACCAGCTGCCAGTCTCGAGCTTCGCGGCGGACATCTGCGAGAGGCTCTACCGCGCCTCTGGCATCAAGGGGAGTCGCTTCATGGACCCGGGCATCGTCATATACATCGGGGACGTGAGGACGAACATGACGGACGTCGTGGCGAGGCGCAAGGTCCGCGCCGACGGCTCGCGCTTTACTCGGATTTTCCTGCCCGCGCCCGGATTCTCCGACGTCGAGCGGCTGCGTGTCGAGGTGACGAAGGCGTTCTTCCTCGCCGTCGTGGGCGTGGAGCTTGACGACGAGGCTGCGCGCAAGGCGCTGCGCGAGTCCGAGCCGGGGTTCAGGACGGAGGAGAAGTACCGGGAGCTGGAGAGGTGGCTGCGCGGTGAGAGGACGAACGGCGGCGACGAGGAGATGATGAAGCTCCAGCGCTCCGTCCTGCAGCTCGGCGTCGCGCGCGTGTCGGACGTCCTCCGCTTCGCGAGCAGGCTGTACCTCTATCCCGAGACGTATTCCGCGCCGTTCTGCGGCAACCTCCACTGCTGCACATTCAGGGAGGCGATCGACATGTCTCGCGTCGATCCGCGCATCCGCTTCATCGCGCTCGACAAGGCGCCGTCCGTCGTCGCGTTTGGATGCGGGCGCGGCGAGGCGCTGTCCGCCGCGGCGGAAGCCTATTCCAACTTCCTGCGCGAGCTCGCCGTCGGCAAGCGCTCCGCGGACGAGATGAGGAATCTCCTCGACGACGCCGACGTCAAGCTGAACATCGCTATGGAAGAGGCCCGGAAACGGGAGGAAGGCATGCAGAAGTGAAGAACAGGAAGACGATTACCGACAGCACCGTCGATCCGGACGTGCTCGCATACACGGTGGGGGACGATCCCGTGCTCGACCTTTCGCTCGCCGTCTGGGACTGCATGGGCACCGCGGCGCACGTCACGATGCTCTCCGAGATGAAGGGGCTCGCGCGCCCCGTCGTGACGACGAGGGAGGCCGCGGCGGCGAGGAGGGAGCTCGGCAGGATCGCCGCGCTCGCCGAGAAGGGGAAGTTCGAGATACGCATCGACGACCAGGACGTCCACATGGCCGTGGAGCGCATGCTCACGGAGAGGCTGGGCGACCTCGGCAAGAAGATACACACCGGCCGCAGCCGCAACGACCAGGTCGCCGTCGACGTGCGCCTGCACATGAAGGACGAGATACTCCGCGCCGAGACCGAGACGGTCACGCTCGCGGCGGAGCTGCAGGCGTTCGGCGCGAAGTCCGGCGCAGTCCCTCTCGTGGGCCGCACGCACCTCCAGCCCGCCATGCCCTCGTCCGTGGAGATGTGGGCGACCGGCCACGCCGAGATGATCCTCGACCAGCTCGAGAACCTCGAAGCGGCGTACAGGCTCGCCGACGTCAATCCGCTCGGCTCCGCCGCCGGCTACGGCGTGCCGCTGCCGCTGGACCGCCGCCGCACGACGGAGCTGCTCGCGTTCTCGCGTCCGATCCACAACTGCTTCGGCGCGTCCATGGCGCGCGGCGAGTGCGAGGCCGCGCTTCTCTCCGCCCTCGCGCAGCTCATGGCCGTACTCTCGCGCCTCGCCGAGGACATGATACTCTTCTCGATGCCCGAGTTCGCGTACTTCAGGCTTCCGCGCGAATACTGCACCGGCTCGTCCATAATGCCGCAGAAGTTCAATCCGGACGTGCTGGAGCTCGTCCGCTCCAAGGCCGCGCAGGTCCTGGGGCTGCAGACCGCCGCCATCTCGCTTCTCCATGCGATGCCGGGCGGATACAACCGCGACCTGCAGGACTGCAAGTGGCTCTATATGAAGGGGCTAGACCTCGCGCGCCGGACCCTGCGCATCCTCGCGAAGGTCGTGAAGGGCCTCAAGGTCGACGCCGAGAAGTGCCGCGCCGCCTTCACGCCCGGCGTGTTTGCGACTGACGTCGCCCTCATGAAGGTCGCGGCGGGGACGCCGTGGCGCGACGCGTACCACGAGGTGCGCGACCAGTTCGCCGCACTCTACGACGGGAAACGCGCCGAAGTCGCCGTGATGGACCCCGACGAGGCCGTTGCCGCGAAGACCCACGAGGGAACGACCGGCGGCATCGACCACAGGATATACCTGCGCCGCGAGAAGGCCGCGCTCAAGAGCATCTCCGGGCGCCTCGGCGCCCTCCACGCCGCGCGCCGCGCACTGCTCGGGATGTGACGATGCCGAAGATGAACAGAAATGCCTTCTCCATGGCGGCGGGAGCGCTTCTCCTCGCCGCCGCCGCGTTTGCCGACGACGGCGCCATAAGCGACTCCGAACGCTGGAACGAAGCTGTTTCGCAATACCGGTCCGGCAACGTCACGAACGCGCTCGCGATCGCCCGCGAGCTCGTCGGGCGCATCGACCCCGACGGCAGGGTTTCCGAGGTAGGCCGCCGGGCCGCCGACCTCGCCGCGAAGATATGCTGCGACCGCGTCC
>JAFRJH010000352.1 GCA_017432385.1 Kiritimatiellia bacterium | reverse complement strand
TGACGACGCGGCCGAGGTCGGCCGCGATTCCTGTCGTTATGAGCGTCCCGCTCTTCAGCGGCGCCTCGACCGCGAGCACTCCCGAGGCGAGCGCGGCGACCACGTGGTTCCGCTGGGGGAACGTCTGCGTGTCGGGTTCGCGTCCGAACGGGAACTCGCTCACTACGGCGCCGCCCTTCGCGACGATCTCCCGCGCTAGCGCGCGGTTCTCCTCGGGATAGAAGCGGTCGAGGCCGGAGCCGATCACGCCGACGGTCGTCCCGCCGGCGGCGAGCGCGCCGCGGTGCGCCTCGGCGTCGATGCCGAGGGCGAGCCCCGACACGACGGACCAGCCGTCCGCCGCGAGGTCCTTCGCGATAGCGAACGCCTGGTCGCGTCCATACGGCGTCGCGCGCCTGGTTCCGACTATCGCGACGGCGGACCTGTCGAGCGCGGCGACTTCGCCTTTGACGTAGAGGGCCAGCGGATGCCCAGGAGCGTCGAGGAGCCGGCGCGGGTAGCCTGGATCGACTGGCGTCACGATCTCCACGCCGTACTTCGCCGCCTTCGCGAACTCGGCGTCCCAGTCGATGTCTCCGCCGGACCTGGAAGATTTGGCCGGAAGGCGCTCCCACGCCGCGACGGCGCTTCCGCATTCCGCTACGAGCTGGCCGAGCTTCACCGAGCCGATTCTGTCGGTCAGGTTGAACGCAACGTACGCTTCTCTCTCAGTCATCAAATTCGCGCTTGATTTAGGGGCCTTCGTTTTGATATACTTTCCGCCCGTTGAACAAGGCCCCAGCGTCTCTCGGCTCGGACCCGAGCTGTTCCTGCTTGGTAGAGGAGTTCGACTCTCCTTGGGGCTGCCACCGCCGAACACATCCGCCCGGGAACCGGGCACACGCCCGACACGGCGTCTTCGGCCGCGCGCCCCCGTCGACAGTCCCCCTGCCCGTCAGCGGTTCTGCTTTGCCTTGAGCGCCTGGCCGACCGCGAGCATGCGTTCGGAGAGGTCCTCGAAGCCGACGTCGGTCGAATAGATGTCCTTGTAGTACTGGTAGGCCTTCTCGAGGTCACCGGACTGCTCTGCGCAGAGGCCGAGCTGGTAGACGATCTTCTTCTTGAGGTCGTCCATGGTCGGAATCGCGTCGCGCGCCGTCTCGAGCTGCATGATCGCCATGTCCGTCTGCCCCTTCATGAGGAAGCACATCGCGAGGTAGTAGAGCGCCCAGAGGCGGTCCTTCGGGCTCTTCTGCGCAAGCTGCAGGTGCTCAAGCGCCTCGTCGTAGTACTCGTAGGTGTAGTACTGCACACCGAGCTCGTAGCGGAGGTGCAGGTCGTTCGGGTAGCGCTCCACGCGGGCGGCGAGGTCGTCGAACACGAACTGGTCCTTCTCGCCCTCGAGAGTGGCCGCGCTCTCCTCGTCCCCGGCCTGGCGGTACTGCTCGATGAGCTGGTCGTAGTACTGGACCCGCGTCTGCGAAAGCATGCGGTCGAGTTCCGGGTCCATGGACCCCGACACCTGGATCGCCTCCTCAAGGCAGTTGATCGCCTCCTCGAAGCGGTGGTTCTGGACGTACAGGCGCGCCAGTGCGCGCCGGTAGTTCATGTTCTTCGGCTCCTTCTCGATCTGGGCGAGCTTCTCCTTGATGAGGGCCTCGGCGTCGTCTCCGGTGACGACGGCCTTGTTCGCCTGGTCGAGCTTGCGCGCCTGGTCCTTGTTGGCTATGAGCGACTGGAAGCCGCCCTTCTTGCCGGCCGTCTGCTCCCAGCCGGCGTTCATCGTGGCCTGGGCCTCCGTGTTCTTGAGGAGCTGCTGCACGCGCTGGTCGCCCGGTCTGATCTCGGCGAGCTTCTGGTATGCGTCGCGGGCCTTCGACCAGTTCTTCGCCATCTGGTAGTAGGTCGCGACGCGCTCCAGAAGCGCGGGATCCTTGTTGCTGCACTCGTACGCAGCCTCGATGGAGATTGCGGCGTGGTCGGTCTTGCCCGCGGCCTCGGCGGCCTTGACGGCGACCTCGATGTTGTCGGGGTCGAGCGGATTCTGGCACATCAGCTTCTCGGCCTCGGCCATGGCCTCCGCGCCGGCGCCCTTCTTGACGAGCCCCATGATCTTCTGCCGCGCCATCATGCCGCTGAGCTTGGCGCCGAGGCCGGGCTTGCCGCCGCGCCTGAATTTCGCGATCTGCGCCGTTCTGAGGAGCTTGCGGGTCTCGAGGACGTCAGGAGCGGCGGCGACCGCCTCCATCAGCATGTCTACCGCAAGCTCGTAGCGCCCGGATTCGAGTGCCTGTCGGCCGCGGTTGGTGAAGTTCTGCGCCTTCTGTGCGAGATCAACTGCCATTACGATATCTCCAGTCTGCTGTCGCCGATGTTTTCGAGGATGCCCTTGGCCTTGTAGGTCTTGAGCATGAAATGGGTGGATGTCGAGAGGACGCCGTCGATGGTCGAGAGGTCGGCCGCAACGAACTGCGCAACGTCCTGGAGGCTGTCGCCCTTCACGAACACCAGCAGGTCATAGCCGCCCGACATGAGGAAGCAGGCCTCGACCTGCTCGAACTTCGAGACGCGCTCGGCGATCTTGCCGAAGCCGCACTCCCGCTGAGGCGTTATTCTCAGCTCTATGACCGCGTGAACTTCGTTCATCTGGCACCTCCTGTGTTGTCCGCTCCGCCGAAATCCATGTCCAGCAGGTCGTCCACGATCTCCCGCGCGAACTCCTCGGCAATCCTGCCGGAGGCGTCCCTTTCGGCGGTCAACTGGTCGCCGGCGGATGCGAATGTCGTCTTCGCGACATACTTCCTGTCGTTCACGAGGACCCTGCCGGCGCGCTTGTCGATGACGCTCACAAGCGCCGTGACGCGGAGCCTGCGCTCTATGTTGCGCTGGCCGGTCCTGCGCTCGTACCCGACGACGCCTGCGTCGTCGCTTTTCACGACGCCCTGCACCTCGATGGCGGAATCCCCCGCGTCGCGCACCTCGAACGTGCCCTCTCGCTGGAACTCGCGGAGGACCTGCGCCGACACCCTGGCGCCGAGCCCGGTCACGCCGCTCTCGTTGCGGAAGACCGGCACCGACACCGTCCGCATCTCGGCGGGGACGCCGGGAGTCCACCTGTACGACGCGCAGCCGCCGAGGGCGAGCGCCGCACGCGCAAGGGCGGCGGTCCTGTACTTCATTCGGCCTCCTTCCGCAGCTCGTCGAGGCGCGCGCGTGCCTCCTCAGCGTGGCTGCTCGCCGGATACTCTGAAAGGAACTTCTCGTAGGCGTTTACCGCGCTGGCCTTCGTGCGCGTCCTCGAATCGTAGAACTTCGCCGCCCTGTACGCCTCGTCCTCGACGAGCGCGACGGCCTCGGCGAGCCATGACTCGAACTCGGCCCGCTCGGCGGCGTCCTGCGACGAGGAGATGGCCGTCTTCATAAAGCCTATCGTCTCAAGGCAGCGCCGGCGGTTGTACTCGTGCGCCCTCAGCACGCGCATGCGCGCCGCGCCCTCGCTCCGCAGCGCCGCCCGCGCCTCGCCCCCGCCCTGGTAGAGGCACCGCAGGTTGCCGTAGACCTGTATCGCGCGGTCAAAGTCGTGGTCCTCCTCCAGCAGCTCGGCCACCGCGGTCATCGCAGCGGGCGCATAGTGCGCGCCCGGCGCGCGCACTACGACGGCCTCGAAGGCCTGCCGCGTCTCGACCGTGTTGTCGAAGCGGAAGAAGAGAAGCCTCTTGCCGTTCTCCCTCATCAGCTTCGCGACCTCGTACATGCGGTACAGGACGGCCGTGAAGTCGCACTGCGAGGAGTAGTAGTCGACGAGGTACTTGTATTCGAAAAACGCGCTGTCGTACTCGCGCGTGTGCTCGAGGAGGATGTCGGCCAGCATCTCCTGCGCCCTGGGCGCCTCGGGGGAGGACGGCCACTCGCGGACAAGCGCGTCGCACGCCTTGCGCGCCGACCCCCACGACTCCGCGCCCGCGAGCTCCTTCGCGTACGCGAGCTGCGCGGCGGGCGTGTCCTTCGCCGGACCGTTGATCCAAGAGAACCAGCGCGGCGTCTTGCGTTCGGAAATGCCGATCTCGGAATCGCGGTCGAAGCCAGGGTACGCGTCGGTCGCATAGCGCGTGCGAGGACCGTCGCTCGCGCCCGGTATGGCGGACGCAGAAAGCGCCGCCAGGAAGGCGACTGCAAGGGCGGTCAGGGAACGTATCGAAATCATGTTGGATATTATACCACAAAATCGGCTTTGCGTGATAGTGCTTCGGCCGAACCTCGCCGGGAGCCGCAGGAAAAGCGAGGCGGCCGGCC
>JAFRJH010000351.1 GCA_017432385.1 Kiritimatiellia bacterium | reverse complement strand
TGGAAAGGCCCTTACACGGACCTTGAAACGGCCGGGAAAGGCATTGCAAAGGGAGATGTCGTCGCGACCGGCTGGGTCGCCTCGTCGTGGTCCGTCCGCCGCACGCCTGGCAACTACGGAGTTCTCACGATCGAATGCACGCCGCCCGATCCGACAAGCGGTTCCGGAACCGAAGAAGACCCGACAGTTGTCGAGCCGCTGAAGGACATCTGGTCAATCAAGTCGGTCAGGAACGACGTCTCAATAATGGCGTACTGCGGCCCGTCCGAAGGCGCAAACCCGAACCGCGCGATGATAGAGGCGTGGATGAAGGAGCCCGACGGCAAGCTCGCGAAGATGCACCAGTTCAAGACATCGGATGGCGAGATTGAGGAGCTGACGGGGGCGTCGCTTGCTCTCGTACAGAAGATCGAGAAAGGCATCGAGGCCGTCATCCGCTTCTATCCAGTCGTCACGCGCACTCGCACATACGCCGACTGCCCGCCCGCGTGCCTCGAAAACATAGGCTTTATCGACACCCCGCCCGCCCCTGCCGGGACGGCAAAGAAACCGTCTGGCCTTGCCACCGCCGTTAACGCTCACCAGTGGCTCAAGGTCCAGGACGACGCCCAGGAGCAGACCGACGGCAAGTGGACGCGCACCGAAAGCTGGATGGGAATTGCGAAGAGCGACAACCCCGATGACTCACCCTGGGACGCCGACCTTTACGGCGCAAACCGCTGGCCAATGCCCTACGAGCAGCTGTAAAACATGTTCGACCCGATTCCAGACCCGATCTCCGGCAAGTCCATTCTCCCGTGGGCCGTCCCGGTCACACGCGCCCTGAACGCGATCAGCGACAAGGTCGGCGCGACCGCCCGCAACGAGCGCGACCGCCGCGGATCCTCGCCCCTCCCCTGGTCCTTTTACTGCAAGATCGAGGAAGGCGAAGACGGCGAGGAGCAGCGCAGCGGCGGCTGGACCAACTGCCGGCTGCAGATTGGCCTTGATGTCAGCTGGCGATCGCCCGATATTGATGCGCCAGACCCGTTCCATACGATTCTCGGCACCGATCTGTGCGACGATGGCACCCACTACCTCGAGGTCACGCTGGCTAATGGAGCCTACGATCCGGAAGCCGGCATCGACAGGCTGCATGATGCCGCAGAGATTAAGATTGCGTCGCCTGGCGAGAGTGTTCCTGCGTCCGACTACGTCGGCGGCATAATCCGCATCACGCTGGGAACGGTGACCGACGGCAAGATCGGCTATACTCCGCATTTCAACCCCATCGTCTACAAGTACGTATGACCGCCCGCAAGACGATCCTCCTAGCCCTGATGGTCGAACTGTGTTCGACCTGTCCGCTCCTGGCCGCCACTCCCGTCGCGCTATCCCTGTCCAACGCGACAGACTATGTGTCCTCAATCCCGGTCAACACCAATCTGATAAAGGGTATCGGCATGGGTGCCGGTGGCGCGTACACCACGCTGCGCGCCGAGGACGCCGAATTTCTGACAGCGGCCTTCGTCGAGAGGTTTTACTTTGCGAGCGGCAGCGGCGGGCGCTACGCCGAGTCGGGCGCGATCGACCATCATCTCGCAAGGCTTCCAACCATGTGGAACATCGTCGAATACGGCTCGGCCATGATCTCCAACTCCTATCCCGCGACCTGGGGCGAGGCGATAGAGCCGACGCAGGGCGGCGCGTATGCCCGGCATGGCTTCGTCCCGGCCGACTTCACGATATGGGATGGCTATGCGCCGAGCGAAACGCCGGACGGCTGGACGAGAAACGGCTTCGGCGCGACGAATGATGTCCGCGCAGTCTTCTTGACTGGCGCATCCGGCTTCGCCGAGGCCAGGATTCCGTATGCGCTGACCAACCTCTTCCGGACCGTGCCGTTTCTCGCCGCTGCCACCAACGCCTATGCCGTCATCAGCTCAGAGCTGTGCTCCAACATCCTGGCGTCTGCGTCAGTCTACGACGGCGAATCGAGATCCTGCACCACGAATGCCTACCGCATGACATATCCAGGGCACTACGACGTCTCCAACTACACTTACACCGCCTACTCCTACGGCGGCAAGAGCTACGACTATCCGAGCGGATACACACTCCGCGAGCGCCGCTTTCCCGACATCACGGGCCAGCGGCGCGTTGGCCAGACAATGGACTGCTGGATCAGTCGCGAGGTGGACTATGCGACCCCGTTCGGGGTTCGCCGAACGTCAGATGCGGGTGGCACGCCACAGGTTCTGGAGCCGTTCAAGTCCTATGAAAGCGTCGAGTCCAGCCTGCCGTCCAACGGCGCTCCGTGGACAGTCCATTTTGCCGTCGTCGCGGGGACAACGGGCGACGACGGCACTCTTTACAACACCAACCTGACCGTGCACGCATGGCTCGTCTCCCTGTGGGAGTGCACATCCGCCTGGTCGTGGGAGTGGAGTCTCGGCCCCGGCGATGCCTGGCAGTCTGCGGAGACGGCTGTTGTGTCCCGCGTCATCGCAAGCTATCCACTTGGAGAACTCGTCTTTGACTCGTCGCAGAGCATTTACATCGACGCGTCAAACACTCTCTGGTCGTCGTCTGGGGATTTCGAAGGCTACGGCACCGGGGTCTACGACACGCAACATGCGTTCTGGGAGGTGTCTGGCACATTCT
>JAFRJH010000350.1 GCA_017432385.1 Kiritimatiellia bacterium | reverse complement strand
CCGTGAGGAGGCCCTCAGGATGTACGAGGTCTTCATGAACAGCCCCGAGACGCCGAAGGAGGCGAGGGAGGCGAAGAAGGAGGATGTCGTCCGCATCCTCACGCAGAAGGCGTGGGAGCGCTACCAGTCGGTGGAGACGAACTCCACGGCGGAGTGGAGCTTCAGGCTTCCGGCGGACGCCGCCGCCGTGTCGGCGAGGATGCGGTTCTCCACGATGTTCGACACGCGCGAGGACGTAAGGGGCTCGTTTTCCGTCGGCTGCTGGACGGGCGCGGTGAGCAACGTCACAAAGGCGATCGTGAGGGTTCCGCTTTCGAAGGGCCGCGGGGACGCGTCCGCCGCGGGCGGCGTTGCGAAGCTCGTCTTCCGGAACGAGGGCGCTGGGAGCGTCATGCTGCGTCCGCGCCGCGACGTCAATCTCCTCGTGCGGGCGGACACCTTCCGGGCGAACCTTCTCCGCGCCTATCTCGAGCTCGTGTCGATGCTCGCCCTCGTGATTGCGTTCGGGGTGTTCCTCGGCGCGGGGCTGGGCAGGAGCGTGGCGGTGTTCACGGTGATGGCAATGCTCTTCGTCGCGGTCGTGAGCCCGAGCATACTGGAGGAGTGTCCGGACGACCTCGAGACGTCCAGGGGCGACAGGATGGGGCTGCGCATAACTCGTTTCGTGCAGAAGGCGACGAGCCCGTTCAATTCCCTGAGCCCCCTTGAATCGCTTGCCGCCGACGAATGCGTAGAGCCGCTCGAGGTGACGGCGACCCTTGCCGGAAACCTCGTGCTTCTCCCTTGCCTGCTCGCGTGGCTCGCCGCCCTGGCGATGCCCCTCAAGCAGGAGGGTCTTTGATCCCGTTCGACCGCTTTGCCTTTCTCCAGGCAAGCGGATTCATCCCCGTCTCGGCGCGGAACATCTTCCGGAAGTGCGCGGTGAACCTGTAGCCGCAGCTCGCGGCGATTTCGGCGACCTGCAGCGACGTCTCGCCCAGCAGCTTCTGGGCGCGCCGCAGCCGCGCCGCCGCCAGTTCCTGCAGAACCGACCGCCCCGTCATGGCCCTGAACCGGATCTCCGCGTTGCGGCGGGAGCACGAGAAGCCGGACAGCACGTCCTTCGCGCTGAGGAACACGCCGTCAGGCGCCCATATCCGCTCCAGTGCGTCGGTGACCTCGGAGTCCTTTCTCCTGAACACGCGCGTGGAGCCGCGCCGGATCAGGCCGGACACGGAGAACACGGTCTGCATCTGCACGGTGCCGCCGCCGCGCAGCTTCCTCGCGAGCAGCCGCGCCGCGAACCTTCCGCCCTGGCGGAAGTCCGGGCGGACGCTCGAGAGCGTCGGAACGGTGTTCTCGCAGATGGGCTCCACGTCGTCCACCCCGACGACCGCGATCTCGTCCGGCACGGCAATGCCCGACATGCGGCATATCGAAAGCACGGCCTCGGCCATTGCGTCGTTCGCGGCCATCAGCCCGCATGGCTTCGGAAGCTGCTTCAGCCACGCCTGCATCTTACGCGTCGACCTCCCGCGGTCTGCGCTCGTTTCCGTGTCGAAGTCGAGGTGCTCCACCTTCTCGCCGTTCGCCTCGAGCGCCGTGATGAACGCATCCCTGCGCCGTTCGCTCCACGACTTCCCCCGGACTCCCGCGAAAGCGAAGTTCCCGAAGTCCAGCGACAGGAGTTCGCGTGCGGCCGCGTTGGCCGTGGCCACGGCGTCGTGCACCACGCGCGTCGCGCCCTTGGGCATGATCGACGCCTCGCATCCAAGATAGACGACCGGGATGTCGCCGAACGCATCTGGAGGAATCGTCTCCGCGGTCACGTTCTTGCCGTTCCCCTCGACTATGCACCCCACCGGCGACCAGAAGGAAATGAGGTCGCGGACGGGGAACGGGAAGCCGTCGTACTCCGCGACCTGCAGCTCCAGGTCGGTCCCCCGCATGAATTCACGTATGCCCGCCAGCATTTCGGCCCTGGCCCTGCCCAGCGTCGTGAGGAATACAAGCACAGTCTTCATCGCCGCCAATTCTATCAAAACCACCGTGGTTGCGCAATCGGCTTCATTTTATTTTCGCATAAGAATTTTTCCCGATTCGGAAATGTGCTATACTTTGGAGCGCCAGGAAAGGGGGCTGAAGATGACAGGAGAAAGGATTGTGTCTGGAAACGCGACGCGCAGGGGTTTTCTGCGGGGTGCCGCTGCGGCGGGCTTTGCTGTCTTTGCCGGAGGTGGCTGCCTCGGGCTCGCGGGTGCGGGGAGGGGTAAGTTCTCGCTGAACGCCTCGACGCTGCGCGGCTACGGGCTTTCTCTCGCCGACCAGGTCAAAGCCGCGATCTCCGCCGGTTTTTCGGGTTTCGAGCCGTGGATGAAGGACATCCGCGCCGCCAAGGAGTCTGGAACGCTCGGCGACGTGTGCAGGATGGCGCGCGACGGCGGGCTCGAGTTCGTGAACGGCATCGCCTTCGGGCAGTGGGTCAGCCCCGATCCGAAGGTCCGTGCGGAAGGGCTCGAGGAGACGAAGCGCGACATGGCGCTTCTGGCCGAGATGGGGTGTCCGCGAATCGCGGCGTCGATGTTCGGCGTCCAGAAACCGGGTTCGCCGGCCCTCTCGCGGGACGAAATAGCGGAGCGCTACTCCGTCGTCCTCGGGATGGGCAGGCAGATGGGGGTGCGTCCGCTTCTCGAGTACTGGGGTCATTCGGTGAACCTTTCGCGCCTCGAGGACGCCCTCGGCGTGCTGGACTTGCTGAACCGTCCCGACGCCGCCATCCTCGCCGACGTGTACCATACCTACCGCGGCGGCGGGTCGTTCGAGACGTACCGCCGGCTCTCGGCGGCGACGCTCCCGGTGCTGCACGTCAACGACTATCCGGCCATGCCCGTGCGCGAGAGGCTTGTCGACGCCGACCGCGTGTGGCCGGGCGACGGCATCGCCCCGTGGCGCGGCATTTTCGCCGCGCTCGACGCGGCGGGCGCCGATCCGTGGCTCTCGATAGAGGTCTTCAATCCGAACTACTGGAAGTCGACTCCCGCGGCGACGTCCGCCGAAGGCTTCGGGAAGCTCAAGGCCACGTTCGAGGCGAACCGGGGATAGGAGCTGCCGCCGCGCGGCGTCGGCGGCGTTTGGCGGGTTTATGGTATAATACGTCGCGCAATGAAGACTAGGCAGTTCTGGTATCCGCTCCCCGAGCGGCTCATAGCCCAGCATCCCGCGGAGAGGCGCGGCACGGAGCGCATGATGGTGCTGCACCGCGACACGGGCATGCTCGAGCACCGCCACATCGCGGACATCGTGGAGTACATGACCGCGGACGACCTTCTCGTCGTGAACGACACGAAGGTGTTTCCGGCCCGGCTCATCGGCGAGTGGCCCGACACGCACGGCGCGGTCGAGGTCCTTATGGTGAACGCTGCGCCGATGGACGCGGACAGCGACCGTCCGGACATGTCGGCTGACAGCGGATCGCTGCGCTGGAACTGCATAATCGGCTCGGGGCGGAAGTGCCGCGAGGGGCAGGTCGCCGTGTTCGGACCTGGCGGCGAGCTCAGGGCGAGGCTTCTGAAGCCGCTTCAGGGCATCGGCATGTGGAAGGTCGAGTTCGAGTGCTCGCGTCCGCTCATGGACCTCCTGGACGAATTCGGCCACACGCCCGTCCCGCCCTACGTGAAGCGCGAGGGAACGCGCGAGGAGGAGATGGAGGACCGGGAAAGGTACCAGACCATCTACGCGCGCGAGGTCGGGTCCGTGGCGGCGCCGACGGCCGGTCTCCATTTCACGCCCGAGATATTCGCCGCGCTGGACGCCAAGGGCGTGAAGCGCGTCGCGGTGACTCTCCATGTCGGCCCGGGCACGTTCCGCCCGGTCAAGGCCGAGGACATAGAGGACCACCACATGGACTTCGAGGCGTTCACCGTCCCGCCCGAGGCGGCGGAGGCCATAAACGCGTGCAAGGCGCGCGGCGGACGCGTCTTCTGCTGCGGATCCACGACCGTGCGGACGCTCGAGACCGTGGCGGCGGCCGTCGCGGAGCAGGGGGGCGACGCCGGGGGGCGCATCGTGGTGCCGGGCAGCGGGGCGTCGAACATATTCATATATCCTCCCTACCGGTTCAGGGTCTGCGACTGCATGCTCACGAACTTCCACCTGCCGCAGTCGACGCTCATCATGATGGTCTCGGCGCTGGCGGGGCGCGAGCGGACTCTCTGCGCGTATGCGATGGCCGTCCGGGCGGAGTACAAATTTTTCAGTTATGGCGATTGCATGCTCATCGTCTGATTTGGTATAATGTCTCCAAATATGCCGTTGTTCGTGCCAAAGGACCGCAAGTCGCTTTTCCGCCAGTTTCTGGCGGGAATGTACGATGCCGTGGTGATTACAGACCCGAATGGCCACATGCTCGAGATCAACCCGCGCGCCGAGGAGCACTTCGGCTACGTGCAGGACGAGGTGATCGACAAGCCCATCTCGGTTTTCATCCCCGGCCTTTCGCCCGACATCGTCCAGCGCATCCGCAGGGGGCTCGAGAACGACCGCCACATGATGATCGACGCGAACGGGCTCAACCAGGACGGCTCGAAGTTCGCCTGCGAGGTGACGGTTTCGATAATCGACCTCATGGACCCGGGCGATCTCGTGTTCACCGTCCGCAACGTAGAGCGCCGCCGCAAGCTGCGCGAGATGCTGCGGGAGAAGGAGAACGCCTTCCAGATCGCCCACTGCGCGCTCTTCGCGTGCGATCCCGAGGGCAGGTTCACCCAGGTGAACGACACCTTCCGGGAGATGTTCGGCCTTGCCAGCGACGAGGATGCGCGCGGGCACGTGTTTGCGGACTTCATGGGCGACGCCCCTCTTCCCGAGAACTTCAAGAAGGCGCTCGCGGGCGAGACCACGACGGTGGGCATCGTCGCCGAGACCGACGGCGAGGGCGACGGCGAAATCGAGATAATCCTCGCCCCGAACCGCGACGGG
>JAFRJH010000349.1 GCA_017432385.1 Kiritimatiellia bacterium | reverse complement strand
CCAGGGCGGATACTCCCCGTTCGAGCTCGCCACGATTCCGTTCTTCCTCGCGATCGTCCCGTTCGTGTGGTGGAAATGCCCGTTCGAGGGTTCCCGCCGCCGCCGCACCGTCCTCTGCCTGATGGTGAGCGTCGTCGCGCTGATGGCCGTCGTCAAGGAGCTCGACCTGCACGTGAGGCTTCTGCACGCGCTCTACCCCGACTTCGTGACCGAGAGCGGCCAGATGCAGCCGGGCATCCTCTTCCGGAAGGACGGGACCCCGCGCGCGGGGACGCCCTTCAAGATGCCGGCGCTCAGGAGCTCCGCCGTCCCGCTCGGCATGAAAGCCCTCATCGTCGGGTACTTCGCCCTCTTCTTCGGGACGTTCGCCGCGGGATTCGCCTACCTTGGCGTGACGTGGGTGAAGGGCGTCTTCAGGCTGGATCCCGCGGCGTGGGCGTGGGGCTGCTTCGGCGGAAGCGGGGTGCTCGTGCAGGTGGCGGACAGGCTGCCGTCGTGGCTCGGCCACGCGTACGGGCTCGACAAGCACGCCGAGGGCGGCGCCTCCGCCGCGACGTCGCTCTGCACCTGCCTGGAGGAGGGCGGCGAGATGATGCTCGCCGTGTTCGCGCTCCTGACGATCTATCTTGGCTGGCGTGGGCGGACCGGGGAGGCGCGGAGATGATCCGCAGGCTGCTTGCCCTGGCCGCGTCGCTTATTCCCGGCGCGCTCGTGTGCGGACTTGCGGGGGCGCTCGTCTGCGTCGACGTGATCATGCTGCGCACGGGGTGCGCCGAGTCGTCGCTCGTCGAGACGGCGCAGCTCGTCTGCCTCGTCTCCGTCGCCGCCGCGACGGCGTTCGCCGCGGCGCGCCGCGCGGCCCTGCGCGGCGGGCTCGTCCTCGTGTCCGGGTTCTTCTTCACGATGGCGGTCCGCGAGCTGGACGGCGCGCTGGACAGAATCGCGCACGGGTGCTGGATATATCCCGCCGCCGCCGTCGTGGCCGTTTCGCTCGCGCTGGCGTACCGCCACCGCGGCACCGTGCTTAGCGGCCTTGAGGCCGTACGCCGCGGCCGCGCGTTCGAGCTCCTCGCGGCGGGGCTTTTCACGGTCGTCGGGTTTTCGCGCAGAATAGGGTACAAGGGGATATGGAAGGCGATAGGGGACTACGGGTCGCACCTCCATGTCGCCAAGCGCCTCGCCGAGGAGTCGCTGGAGCTCTTCGGCTACGCGATGCTGGCGTGGTGGGCGGTCTGTTTCGCGAGGGAGGCGCTGGGACGCGATGGCGTGGATTAACCTGGTCGTGCTCCTTGCGTCCGCGGCGTGCCTGCTGGCGGTCGCCTTCCGCCGCCCGGAATGGCGCGGCGGCTTTCTGCTCGCGGCGTTCGTCTTCGCCGCCGGCGCGGCGCAGGAGTGCGAGACGGCGATCGAGCCGTTCTTCCCGGACCTCAGGGAGCCGGAGACGCCCGTCATCGCGGCGTTTCTCGCGGTCGGCTTCGCCCTTGCCGCGGCGAACGGGCACACGACGGCCGCGGCGCTGCGCGCGGTGTGGCGCAACAGGCGGCTTCCGCTCCTCGTCTGGGGGCTTCTCTGCATCTCGCTCGTCCCGAACATCGCGAAGGCGAAGTTCGTGTGGGAGGCGCTGTCGTCCCTTGACGCGGGCACGCACGACGTCCGCGAGACGGCGGCGGCGGCCTCGAAGACCCTCGGCTGCCTCCTGCTCCTCAACTGGATCGTCCTGTTCCTCAAGGACAAGTGGCGCATCCTCGTAAGGCGCGTGCCGTCGGAGCACGAGCACCTCCTCTCCGAGCACAGGCTCGTGCGCGTCGGATGGGGCGGCACGCGGCGCAACTGCTACAGGATAGGGGACACCGGCTTCTGCGTCAAGTTCTACAAGCCGCCCGAGGACTGCGGCGCCGGGGGCATGAAGCGCTCGATACGGCGGGAGATCGCCCGCCGCCGCTTCGACAAGTTCAGGAACTCGTCCTCCCAGGAGGTCCATATCTACAACAAGCTCCGGCACGCGATGCCGGCGTCGGTGCGGGAGAGGCTGCCGCCCGTGTGCGAGCGCGTGTTCCATCCCGAGTACGGCTGGGGCGTGCTGGAGACCTACTACGAGAATCCGGACGGGACGGCGGTTATCCCCTACGAGTTCGAGATCGCGCGGCAGACGCCGGAAAGGCGAGAGGAGATATACGCCCAGGCCAGCGAGCTCCTGGACGTCCTCGTGTCGTGCTCGGCCACGTTCTACGAGCCCGGCAACTTCCACGTGCTTCTCGGCGCCGACGGGTCGGTGGAGACGAAGATCGTGGACTTCGAGCCCACGTCCAAGAGCGCGATTCCGCTGGAGGCCTTCTGGCCGTGGTACCGCCGCCGCAAGCTCGCGCGGAAGGCGGAGCGCTACCTTGCGCACATCCGGGAGAAGTACGGCGTCGTCGGGAAGACCCCGGCGTGGCTCGCCGCCGAGCGGACGTTCGGCGTGAAGTTCACCCGCTTCGAGCGGACGGCGTTCGGCAATTCGTCGGTGAACTACAGGGCCGTCGCCGAGGACGGCTCGGAGTACTTCGTGAAGTTCGCCCCGCCGAAGACGGTGGAGGCGGTCGAGAGGCGGACGGCGTCCGCCTCCACGCCCCTCCTGCCGGGGCTTGCGTTCGGCGGCAGGACGGGCGAGTTCCGCGGCTGGCGGATATGCGCGGCGGAGTGGCGCGTCGGGGAATGCGTGGACCCCGCGGACCTCACGCCCGCGAAGGCGCGCTCCCTCCTCTCCGCGCACCGCGCGCTCCTGCTCGCCCTGCAGGGCTCCGCGGCGGAACTGCCGCGCCCCGGCGACCTCGCCGACTTCGACTTCGGCGTCGCCCCGTGCGCGATCCACGGCGACATGCACTGCCGCAACGTGATGTTCCGCGGGGACGAGGTGTCGGCGTTCTGCGACCTGGAGATGATGCGCATCGGATACCCGACCGAGGACCTGCTGCGGGTGTTCATTCACGCGCTGGAGCGGACCCGGTTCTGGCGCTCCGGCAGGATCGCCGCGATATGCCGCGCGTTCGGGACTCTCGTCCGCGAGAGCGGCTTCCCGCGGAAGGCGTGGCTCGCCGCGATAGCCCTGCACGAGAGCAGGAAGACGAGGCGGCGCGAGGCAAAGGCCCGGTTCCCGGCGCTCAAGCGCATCGAGAGGCACCTGCGGTCGCCGTACTACAGGATGCTGCGCAGGACCGTGCTGGAGAGCGGCGGGGAGGAGGCGCGGCCGAAATGACGGTTGTGAAGGTGATAGGGGCGCGATGGACGTGCATGAAGCCCGGCGAGCCGCTAGAGAAGGGGGAGTACCTCTTCACCGGCGACCCCGGATGCGACCGCTACGACTGGCTGGTCGTGTACGACGAGCTGCCGAGGCGCAGGGAGTATCCGGGACTTGTGCGGGGGAGGCTGCGCATCGCGTGCCCCCCGGAGCGCACCATCCTCGTCACGCAGGAGCCGACGTCCGTCAAGTACTACAACCGCGTCTACACGGACCAGTTCGGCCATCTCCTGACGAACCGTCCCTTCGAGGCCGAGCGGCACCACCACTACCACTTCGGCCGCGGGTACTACGCGTGGTTCATCGACCGCCGCTATCCCGAGGCGCGAGCCTTCGTCGCGCCGCCGAAGACGCGGATCGTGTCGGCCGTGTACACCGGCAAGCGCATGAAGCACACGAAGCACTACGCGCGGAGCGTGCTCCTCGACTATCTCATGGAGCACGTGGACGGTCTCGACAGGTTCGGCAGGGGCATCAGGCCGATCGAGCGCAAGGAGGATGCCCTGGACGCGTACAGGTACCACCTGGCCGTCGAGAACCACATCGCGCCGGGGCACTGGAGCGAGAAGATAGCGGACGCGCTCCTCTGCGAGTGCCTCCCGTTCTACGCCGGGGACCCCGACCTGGGCAGGACGCTGCCGCCGGATTCGTTCATACCTATTCCCATCGACGACCCGCCGCGGGCCGCGGAGATCATCAACGGCGCGATCGCGGCGGGCGAATACGAGAAGAGGCTGCCGGCGGTGCGGGAGGCGAGAAAGCTCATCCTGGAGCGGTACAACTTCCGCGACCAGGTGATAGAGGTCATCGAGTCGGCGAAGGACTCGCCCGTGACGCCGGTCGACGCAGCGCGGCCATTCTTCCTGCTCTCGCGCAGGCGCACGCGGCTGACGGTCCGCGGCGCCTGCGGCGACGTCTTCCACCACGCCCTGCGCCTGTTCGGGCGGTAGGGCGCCGGCCGCCGCTACTTGACGTCAGCCGACGCGCTCTGCGACTTCGCGTCGCCGCCGGAGGGGACGAGGTCGCCGAGCCTGATCTTCTGGTTGGGGTCCGGAGGGACGAGCCCGTGCGTGGAGCCCTGCACCCAGAGGATCGACTTGGGGCCCCTGATCGCGTTGAAGTACGCGGCCAGCCCGGACGGGGGGCAGGTGTAGTCGCCGAGACCGGCGCGCGTGATCTCGACGGGGCACTTCGCGCGCCTGACGTGGCTGATCGAGTCGAAGTACTCTAGGCCTGGCGCGTAGGGGATGAACCACGGACCGTGGAGCCGCCCGCCCGGCTCGGTCGCCGCGAAGTCGCACCCCCAGGTCACGTTGGGCCGCGCGAGCGAGACGTCCGGGTCGAGGCCCGCCGCCCAGCTCGTCTGGAGCCCGCCCTGGCTGCCGCCTTCGGCGATCAGGTCCCTGCCGTTCCACTCGGGAAGCGACTTCATGTACTCGAGCGCGCGCATGACCCGCATGGCCATGAACCGGAAATACGCGGTCTCAGGCTTCGCGTTCTCCTCGGGCGAGAATGCGTAGGAATGCTTCGGCGGATGTATCCCCTTGCCGAATTCGTCGTAGTACGGCTGCTCGCGCCCGAGCTCGTAGCCGTGCGCGTTGATCTCGAGGAACATCTCGCCGCGCGACCTGCAGTTCCACGCCGCCCATTCCGGACAGCTCTGCCTGTAGAATCCGTAGCCCTGGAACCCGACGCGCGCGGCGCAGCTCTTCGGCGCGGCGTTCTCGGGGATGAAGAGATAGCCGGAGACGGGGCGCGGACCGTAGCAGTCGACGTAGAGCTCGTAGACCTTCACCCCGGCGATGGTCTTCACGTCCTTGCGCGTCGCCTTGAGCGGAACGGACCCGAGCAGCTTCTTCTGCCCGGCCCACCAGGCGTCGAAGTCGGCCGGCTCCGGCCTGTACTTGCCGATCCTGTCGACGTCGACGCCCGCGCCGCCGTCGAAGAAGACCGCCTTGACGTGGCGCTGCCAGTCGGGCGCGCCGGGAGCGCGCTTGTCGCGCTGGACCGTCTTCCCGTCCTTGTCCTTCACGTAGGCCTCGAGGCGCACGAACCCCGGCATGTCGAGCTTCGTGGAGACCCTGCAGATCTCCCCGGACCTGAACGGGGTCTTGCCGGTCTCGGTCTTTCCGTCGTCGCCAGTGCGCTTCCACTCCAGGAAGTAGCCGGCGTTCTCCAGCTCGCCCGGGACCTTGGAGGCGGTGATGGAGAAGACGATCTCCTCTCCGGACCTGTATCCAACGGGGTTCTCCTTGTCTGTGCGGCCCTTGACGAGCACGTCATCCCAGGCGTTTGCGAAAACGAACGACGCCGAAAGCGCCGCGGACATGAGGGGTATCAGCTTCTTCATGCCGGTGATTATACCACATTTCCGACCCTTTCGGGAAGACCGCCGGAGCGGCCTGCCGTTCGGTGTCCGCGGTTGTTGACAACCTGTTGACAACGGTTTGACAAGAGTTGACAAGCCGTGGCGCGAAACCGCCGCCGCGTATGCTATAATTGACGGCATGAACGACATGAAGACGCCGCCCAGCAACATAGAGGCAGAGAGGGCCGTGCTGGGCTCCATAATGCTCAACGCGCAGAGCCGCGACGGCGACCGGATACTCGACATCTGCCGGTCGGGCGGCATCACGCCCGAAACCTTCTTCGACCGGAACAAGATTGTCTACTCCACCATCCTCGAGATGGGCCGCGACACGAAGCCGATCGACGCGCTGACGCTCATGGAGGAGATGCGCGTGAAGGGCAGGATGGAGACCGTTGGCGGCGCCGGCTACCTGCAGTCCCTGGTCGATCAGGTCCAGACGACCGCGAACGCGGAGTACTACCTTTCCATAATCCGCGACAAGCATCTGCGGCGGACGATGATAGAGAAGGCGACGAAGGTCCTCGAGCAGTGCTACGACGAGGGCGGCAACCCGAATCCGCAGACCGTTCTCGGCGAGGCCGAGACCGCGTTCCTGTCCATACAGGCACACGGGGACAGGACCATGCCGTGGGCGGACGCGGTCACGTCGAGCTTCAGCCGCATCGACAAGATGTTCTCCTCCGACGGGAGCACCCTGGAGGGCCTGTCGACGGGGCTCAGGCACCTCGACGAGAAGCTGCAGGGGCTCAAGGACTCGGAGATGATCGTGATCGCGGCGCGTCCGTCCGTCGGCAAGACGTCGCTCGCCATGAACATCGCGGAGAGCGCGGCGCTCGGGGAGATGCTGGGCATGAAGAGCGACGCGCGCCACCCCCCGACGCCCGACGGGGGCGTGAGGCATCCGGTCCTGATATTCTCGCTTGAAATGCCCGTCGAGTCGCTCTCCAAGCGCATGGTGGCCGGGCGCGCGAGGATCAACATGTGGCGGCTCAACCGCAACCTGTGCACGAAGAACGACAAGGAGGAGCTGACGGGCAACCTCTTCCAGGCGGTGGCGGACCTCAAGTCGGCGCCGATCTACGTCGACGACGCCGCCGGCCTGGACGTGATGGACCTCCGCGCGCGCGCGCGCCGCATGAAGAAGGCGCACGGCATCGAGCTCATCGTCATCGACTACCTCCAGCTCTGCCAGTGCAAGGAGTTCGCCCGCCAGGGAAGGCAGATCGAGGTATCCCAGATCTCCCAGCAGATCAAGGCGATGGCGAAGGAGCTCAAGATACCCGTGATAGTGCTCTCCCAGCTCTCCCGCGCAAACGAGCAGCGCAACGACAAGGAGGAGAAGCCGAAGCTCTCCGACCTGAGGGACTCCGGCGCGATCGAGCAGGACGCGGACGTTGTGTTCCTGCTGAGGCGTCCGTCGCGCACCTCGACCTCTAAGGACAAGGACGACCACGAGCTTGCGATCATCGACGTCGCGAAGAACCGCAACGGCGAGACCGGCGAGGTGAACGTCGACTTCGTAAGGGAGTACACCCGCTTCTTCGACCGTCCGATTCCGGTGAAGGAGGGTTCGCAGGAAGAGGCCGACTCCCAGTACGAGCACGGGCAGCATGTCGTCCAGGACGCGTTCTCGTGACGCGCGCCGCAAGGAAGCCGCAATCTGCAGAATGTCCGCAAAGCCCAGAGTGGAGGGGTCGGTCGTGGCGGGGTTCCCCTCGCCGGCCGAGCAGTACCAGGAACCGCCGCTGGACCTGAACGAGCTCCTCGTCCGGCGTCCGGCGGCGACGTTCTTCGTCCGCGTCCAGGGCGACTCCATGACCGGCGAGGGGATACGCGACGGCGACCTGCTCGTCGTGGACCGGTCGCTGCGCCCCGCGGACGGGGATGTCGTCATCGCGAGCGTGGACGGCGACTTCACGGTGAAGACCTACCGCCGGGACGGGTCGGGCGTCAGGCTGGAGCCGGCCAATCCGGCGTATCCGGTCATCCGGCTCCGCCACGGCCAGGAGCTGGACTACTTCGGCAAGGTGACGGCCTGCATACACAGGTTCGCGGGGAAATGACGGGGCTTGTGGACGGCAACAACTTCTTCGTGTCCTGCGAGCGCGTGTTCGACCGCAGCCTCGTCGGGCGCCCCGTGGCGGTCCTCTCCAACAACGACGGGTGCTGCGTCTCGCGGTCCGACGAGTTCAAGGCCCTCGGCATCCCGATGGGCACGCCGTATTTCCAGCTGAGGGACAGGGAGGCGTCGGGCGAGCTGGTCTTCCGGTCGTCCAACTACGAGCTCTACGGCGACATGTCGCGCCGCATCGTCTCCCTGCTCCGCGAGGAGGCCCTGGACGTCGAGCAGTATTCCATAGACGAGGCGTTCATACGTCCGCCGGAGGGCGCGGGCATCGACCTCGCCGAATACGGCAGGAGGCTGCGCGCCAAGATACTGCGCTGGGTGGGCGTGCCGTGCGGCGTCGGCTTCGCGCCGACGAAGACTCTCGCCAAGATCGCGAACCACGCCGCGAAGAAGCGCCCGGACGGCGTGTTCCTCATGCCGCGGGACCCGACGGAGATGCTGTCCGCGCTTCCCGTGGACGAGGTGTGGGGCGTCGGGAGCCGTCTTTCGCCGAAGCTCCGCGCGGAACGGATATTCACGGCCGCGGACCTGCGCGACGCACCGGCGGGCGTCGTCCGCTCCGTGGGGGGCGCTACGCTCCTCAGGACGGCGCGGGAGCTCGGCGGCGCCCCTTGCTGCGAGGACAGGGACTACGACGCCGACCCGGACAGCGTGAGCTGCTCGCGGTCGTTCGGCGAGCCGGTGACGGCGATCGAGGGACTCGGGGAGTCCATAGCCTCCTTCACCGCGCAGGCGGCGGCCAAGCTGCGCAGGCACGGGATGCTTGCGTCGGGCTGCAACGTCTACGCGCAGGAGTTCGCGTCCGGCGGGGGAGGGGACTTCCTCGAGGTCACCGTCGTGTTCCCCTCCCCGACGGACGCCACCAACGAGATGATGCAGTCGATCAGGCCGGAGATCGGCTCCCTGTTCGTCCCCGGCCTGCGCTACCGCAAGACGGGTGTCGTGTTCTTCGGGCTGGAGAAGGCCGGGGCGGCGCGGCAGATGGACCTGTTCTCGCCGGCGGAGAGCCCCTCGGCGTCGCCGCTCTACAGGGCCATCGACGCCCTCAACGCGAAGTACGGCGGCGGCAAGGTCTTCTCCGCCGGCGAGGGCGTGGGCGACCAGCCGTGGAGGATGAAGCGTTCCAGGCTTTCCAGGCGGGCGACGACCAGGTGGGGCGAGCTCGTCACCGCGAGGTAGCTCCGACGCCGTTTTCGCGTTCTGCGCACGATTCCTGATGTGCGCAGCGCCGGATTTTGCTATAATTGCGCTTTGAAAGGAACAGTTATGAAGATATCAATTCTCTCCGCCTCCGTCGCGGTCCTTGCGGTTGCCGGCTGCATGTGCGGTCGCGCGTTCAATCCCGATGTGAATTCGGCCGTTTCTCCCGACGGGAAGAACGAGATTCGCCTCTATTCCAATCCCCTCGCCTATGAAGTCGTGCGTGATGGAGCTGTCGTTGTCGCCAAGACCGAGATCGGGCTCAAGGTGGACGGCAAGTGCGTCAAGGAAGGCGGTGCGAGGCCTGTCGACGTCATGGCGAAGAAGTCAGGCGGCTCCGCCGACATCCCCGTGTACAAGAAGGGGAAGGTGTGCCTTGCCGCCAGAGAGACTTTCGTCGACTTCGGCGACTGGGGCGTGAGGCTCGCCGCGCGCAACGACGGCGTCGCCTATCGCTTCGAGACGAAGAAGCCGGGCGTCGTCGACTGCGAGAAGGCGGACGTGACGATCCCGAAGTCCGCGCGCTGCTGGTTCAACCGCACGAGCCGCGGCTCGCTCGGCTGCGAGGAGACGACCCCCGAGTTCGCGGACGCGTCCGCCCTCAGGACGGACGACAAAAAGGCGATCTACCTCCCGTTCGTCTATTCCGCCGAGGGCAAGACGGTCGCCGTCGTGGACACCGATGTCCGCGACTATCCCGTCTGGAATTTCGGAGAGGCCGAGCAGGCCGAGTCCGGGACGAAGCTCAAGTCGCTCTTCGCGAAGTATCCGAGGAAGACTGCGCACTCCGCGAACGGCGGCGAATGGCCGAAGCGCAAGATCGTGCCCAGCGGCGGACGCTGGGTCGACGTCCTGGAGGCGGAGGACTTCATAGCGAAGGCGACCGTGCCGCGCGCCCTCCCGTGGCGCGTCTTCGTGCTCGCCGACTCGCCGTCCGGGCTTTGCGAGTCCGACATAACGTACGCGCTCGCCACGCCGCCCGCGAAGGGCGCCGACTTCTCGTGGGTGAAGCCCGGCAAGGTCGCCTGGGACTGGTGGAACGACTTCGACAACGGCGCCGGCTGCAGCACGAAGACATACGAGCGCTTCATCGACTTCGCGGCGAAGAACGGCGTCGAGTACGTCATCTTCGACGAGGGCTGGAGCGCGGAGCTCGACATCTGGAAGTACAGCCCGGCCGTGGATGTCCCGCACCTCATCGACTACGCGAACAAGAAGGGCGTCGGCATCATCCTCTGGATGGCGTGGGCGCAGGTCTACGGCGCGGAGGAGAAGGTCGCGGAGCACTTCTCGAAGCTCGGCGCGAAGGGCTTCAAGGTCGACTTCATGGACCGCGCCGACGCCGGGGTGGCCGTGTTCCTCGAGAAGTTCGCGGCGGCCTGCGCGAAGCACAGGATGCTCGTCGACTACCATGGCGCGTACCGTCCGGTCGGCCTCCAGCGCACCTACCCGAACGTCCTGAACTTCGAGGGCGTCCACGGGCTCGAGCAGATGAAGTGGGCCAAGAAGGAGAAGGACATGTGCAGGAACGACGTCTCCTGCTTCTTCACGCGCATGACGGCGGGCCCGATGGACTACACGCCCGGCGCGATGGACAACTACAGGATCGGCGACTACAGGGGCGACCACACGAACCCCGGCTCGGTCGGCACGCGCTGCCACCAGATGGCGCTCATGGCGCTCTACGAGGCGCCGCTCCAGATGCTGAGCGACTCGCCGACGAAGTACGAGAAGAACATGGAGTGCTTCTCGTTCATGGCGAAGACGCCCGTCGTGTGGGACGCGACGGTCGGCCTTGGCGGCTGCCCCGAGTCGTTCGCGGCGGTCGCCCGCAAGGCGAGGGACGGGTCGTGGTACGCGGCCGGAATCACGAACAGGGAGGCGCGCGACTTCGCGTTCAAGACGGACTTCCTCGGCGGCGGCGTGTGGACGGCGGAGGTCTTCCGCGACGCGGACGACGCGGACTCCGCGCCGGCGAAGTACGTCCACGAGACGAAGTCCGTCAAGGCGGGAGACGAGGTCTCGTTCCGAATGGCCTCCGGCGGCGGGTTCGTCGTCCGTTTCTCCAAATAGCCGCAGGGCCGGCCTTCCGTGCGTTGTCCGGCGAAAATATGGTATAATAGCCGCCAATGAAGCTTGCAGCAGCAGTATTGCTTTCGCTGGCCGCGGCGGTTCCGTCGCAGGGCCAGGATGTCGCGCAGCCAGAGGCGCAGCCCGCGGCGCAGCCGGCCGCGGCGGAAGGCGCCGCGGCGGCCGAAAGGAAGCTGGCCGGCATCGACACGCGTGTGTTCAGGCTCAACCACGTGTCCGCGGCCGAGGTCGCGAAGAAGTTCAACGAGATGTGGAACGGCGAGTTCGGCCAGGTGTGGAAGGTGACCAAGATGGCGGTCGACTTCCCCGAGTCGAACACCCTCATGGTGACCGCGCCCCGTCCGATACTCGACGCGTGCGAGAAGGCGGTCCGGGAGCTGGACATCGAGGCGAAGCAGGTCTACATAGAGGCTAGGTTCGTGGAGCTGTCGAACAACGCGTCGCACAAGCTCGGAATCGACTGGCAGATGCTGGACGGCATGGGCGGCAGCGTCAAGCTCGGCGGCGGCGTGTCGCACAACAGGCTCGGGAAGGGCGTGAGCAACTACGTCCGCAAGATGAGCGAGCACAACGTCGACACGTCGTACGGGCTTTCCGGCGGCAACAGCGCCGACGCTGACATCACCTACTTCAACGGCACGCTCGACTTCTCCGAGATGTACCTCATACTGCGGGCGCTCGAGTCCACCGAGGACGCGAAGACGTTCTCCAACCCGAAGATCATCGTCTCCTCCGGCAAGAAGGCGCTGGTCGACATGACCGAGAAGTACCCCAACGTGCAGATATCCGCGAAGCGCACCACGAGCGGCGGATCGGACTCGCTGGACCTCGACATGCGCCTGTCCGCGATCCCCGGCGAGGACAAGTTCATGTTCGCCAAGGAGGCGTTCTTCAGCTGGGGCATCGAGCTCGAGGTCACCCCGCGCATCGGGACCAACGGCCTCATCAACGTGCAGATCGTCCCGACGATCTCCGAGTGCGCCGAGTTCATCACGGCCGGGACGGATTCCGACAAGTCTTCCTCGGCGGGGACGTACTCGTCCAGGTATCCGGTCATCAACGTCCAGCGCCTCGTCACCGAGTTCAACCTGCAGAGCGAGACCACGGCGGTAATAGGCGGGCTTTCCCGCACGGTCGAGAAGCAGGTCGACAACGGCATCCCGGTCCTCCGCGACATACCGTGGCTCGGCCCGCTCCTCTTCGGCAGCAAGACGCGCGTCAAGGAGCAGCGCGAGATCATAGTGTTCGTGACGGTCGGCCTCGTCGACCCGAAGGAGATGAAGAAGGACGCGGGGCTTCCCAAGAACGCGGTGCTCGGCCGCCAGTACACGCAGGGCTTCAAGCTCGAGCCGGGCGACAAGCCGCAGAGCAACATGGAGGGCATCGAGTCGCTCGACATGCGGCCGCTCAGCGAGCAGGCGCAGGATCCGCTCTCCACGAACGTCGTCGAGAACACGTCGTTCTTCGGGCGCTACATGCCTTTCACAAGGGAATCAAACCAACAAAAGGACAAAAAATGAAGGCAAAACTCCTCGCAACAGCGTTTGCCGCGGCCTTCGCCGCCGGCTTTGCGTTCGCAGACAAGGTGACCCTCAAGTCTGGCTCGTTCCTCACGGGCGAGGCCGGCGACATCCAGGGCGACAAGCTCAAGTTCAAGTCGGAGGACATCGGCGACGTCGAGATCGCGGTCTCCGCGATAGAGAAGCTCGAGTCCTCGCGCGGACACGTGATCCAGTACAAAGACCTCAGCCGCGAGACGAAGCCGGTGACCGTGGTCGGCGGCGCGTATTCGCTCGACGGCAAGCCCCTCGACATGTCGAACGTCAAGGCGATCGACCCCGAGGAGGAGAAGTGGCACGGCAGCGTGAACCTTTCCGCCGCGGCCGCCCGCGGCAACACCGTCGCGGAGTCCGCGACGCTCGTCGGCGACGTCTCCCGCCGCTGGGAGCACGACCGCCTAACCGCGGGCGCGGGATACTTCTTCGCGCAGAGCGGCGACTCGAAGGACGACAAGCAGAAGACCGTCAGCCGCTTCGAGGCGTTCGCCCAGGAAGACCACTTCTGGCAGCCCAAGCTGTACAGCTACGTCAACGGCAAGTACGAGTTCGACCGCATAATGGACCTCGACTACCGCTGGCGCGTCGGCGTTGGCGCCGGCTACCAGTGGCTCGAGAACCGCGACCTCGGCATGGGCAAGCTCTCCTTCAACCAGGAGGTCGGCCTCGCCTACGTCGGCGAGAAGTACGAGCACGAGTCGAAGGACGGGTTCGGTGCGTTCCGCTACGCCCACCACCTCGCCTGGACCGTCGCCGCGGTCGACGGGCTCGACTTCGTCCACAACTTCGAGTACCTGCCCGCCATCGACGAGTGGTTCGACAACTACATGATCGACACCGACGCGGGGATCACCTACGCCTTCCGCGCCAACTGGCAGCTCATCGCCAAGGTGGAGTGGGACTACAAGAGCAAGGTCGGCGACAGGACGAAGCACAGCGACATCCGCTACATCCTCGGTCTCGGCTACAAGTGGTAACGGACCGGACCGCGTGAGGATCGCGATCGCATATCCGCCGCTCAGGAGCGAGAAGGGCGTCGCGCTCCTCACGCAGAACCGCCAGTTCCAGTGGTTCTCCCGTCCGACCTACATCTTCCCCGTCGTCCCGGCGACGGCCGCGACCATGCTCGCGAAGGCCGGGCACGAGGTCCTCTTCCTGGACGGCATCGCCTCGGAGCTTTCGCCCGAGGCGTTCGACTCCAGGCTCGCGGAGTTCAGGCCGGAGCTCGTCGTCCTCGAGACGAAGACGCCGGTCGTCAAGCGCCACTGGAAATGGATCGCGGAACATCTGCCGCAGGGAACGGACGGGGCCTCGCCCCTGCCAGGGCATCCGCTTCGCGGACAGCCTGCGGCTGGGGGATGCGGCGGCCCCGCGCCCCTGCCCAAGGATGTTAAGTTCGTCTTGGTCGGCGACCACGTTACCGCGCTTCCCGGGGAGTCGATCGAAAAGCCCGGCGTATGGGCGGTGATACCGGGCGGCGACTGGGACTACGGGCTCATGGACTTCATCGCGGCCGGATGCCCGAAGGGAGTGCAGCCGTTCGCGCTCCGCGACTCGATCGCGGACGCCCCGTGGATCGACCGCGACCTCGTGAACTGGAGGCTCTACGCCGAGAAGAACGGCAACTTCCGCCGCAAGCCGGGGACGTACATAATGTCCGGCCGCGACTGCTGGCACGGGAAGTGCACCTTCTGCAGCTGGACGACGCTGTATCCGCGCTACCGCGTCCGCGACGTGAAGGATGTCGTGGACGAGATAGAGATGCTCGTCGGGAAGTACGGCGTCAGGGAGATCATGGACGACTCGGGCTCGTTCCCGGTCGGGCGATGGCTCACCGACTTCTGCAACGAGATGATCTCCCGCGGGCTCCCTGAGAAGGTCCGCATAGACTGCAACATGCGCTTCGGGCGGCTCACGAGGGACGACTACGCGCTGATGCGCCGCGCGGGATTCCAGTTCGTCCTCTTCGGCGTGGAGTCCGCCAACCAGGAGACGCTCGACCGCTTCTGCAAGGCGCTGAAGGTCGAGGACGTCGAGAAGGGCGCGAGATGGGCGACCGAGGCGGGGCTGGACGTCCACGTCACCTTCATGTTCGGCCACGCATGGGAGGGGCCCGTGGAAATCGCGAAAACCGTCGCCCTCGCGCGGCGGCTTCTCGCGAAGGGGTGGGCGAAGACTCTCCAGTGCACGCTCACGATCCCGTATCCGGGGACGCCGCTTTTCAAGGAACTCAAGGCGAACGGCGGACTCAACACCCTCGACTGGGACGAATACGACATGCGGCGCGCGGTAACGAAGACGCCGCTCGCGACCGAGGACGAGATCAAGTGCGCGATCCGCAGGGTGTACCGCGGCTTTCTCCAGCCCGGCGCCCTCTGGCATCTTTTCAGGCGCAACCTCTTCGACGTCGGCTTCTACTACCGCGGCTTCCGCTATCTGCTCGGCCACCTCCTCGATTTCAGGGGCGGTCCACCGCGGTCGCGCGGCTGAAATCCGGGGGCTGCGTCGCCCGGCCGCGCCCGCGTCGTTTTTTTTCCGCGCGCATGGCTGGAATTTGGTATAATGCCCACATGAAGATAACATTCTACGGTGCGGCGCAGACGACGACGGGTTCGATGCACTTCGTCGAGGCGAACGGCAAGCGCATACTCTTGGACTGCGGTCTCTACCAGGGCCACCGCAAGGAGGCGTTCGAAAAGAACCGCAACCTCCCGGTCGATCCAAAGACGATCGACTACGTCATTCTCTCCCACGCGCACATCGACCACAGCGGCAACCTGCCGCAGCTTGTCCGCCAGGGCTTCCGCGGACGGGTCTTCGCGCGCCAGTCCACGACGGACCTGTGCGACATAATGCTCCGCGACAGCTGCTTTCTCCAGAAGCGCGACCTCGACTACATCAACAAGAAGCGCAAGAAGGAGGGCAAGCACCCGTTCGAGCCGCTGTACGACGAGCACGACATCGACGCCCTGATGCAGCTGTTCGTGCCGACGCACATGCACGAGCCGCGAGAGATAAGCCTAGTCATAACCCTCGAGTTCTTCAACGCGGGCCACATCCTCTTCTCGGCGCTGGTGCAGCTCGACATTCACTCCGACCACGGCCACAACCACCGGCTGCTGTTCTCCGGCGACCTCGGCCAGCCCAACCAGCCGATCATACGCCACTACGAGTATCCGGCCGGCGCGGACATCCTGCTCGTCGAGTCCACGTACGCCGACAAGTTCCATCCGAGCGCGGACGACGTCGAGCTCAGGCTGGAGCGCTACATCAAGTACATCGACCGGCACAACTCGAAGCTCCTGATCCCTGCGTTCTCCGTCGGCCGCACGCAGCAGATCATCTACTACCTGAACAAGCTCAAGGAGAAGAACAAGGTCCCGCGCGAGGTGAAGGTGTTCATCGACTCGCCCCTGTCGCAGAAGGCGACGATGATCTACGCCGCGCACCGCGAGGTCTACAACGACGAGGCGCGCCAGATGGTCGCCGAGGGCAAGGATCCGCTGACGTTCCCGGGCATGGTGTTCGTCGGGACGCCCGAGGAGTCGATGGCGCTCAACGACATGCCGGGTCCGATGATCATCATCGCGGCGAGCGGCATGTGCGAGGGCGGCCGCGTCCTCCACCACCTCAAGCACTGCGTGCGCGACGAGGACAACATAATCCTCATCTGCGGATTCCAGGCCGAGAACACCCTCGGGCGCCGCATAGTCGAGAAGCGCACCCCCCTCAGGATCTTCGGCGAGGAGGTCGAGCTCAAGGCCAAGGTCGAGATCATAAACGCGCTTTCGGCGCACGCCGACCGACAGGGGCTTACGGACTGGATAAACGAGGTGAAGGACAACGTCCGCCACGCATTCGCGGTCCACGGCGAGCCGGAGAAGGTCGCCGCGATGGCCGAGCTCCTGAAGGAGCACGGCGTCAGGAACGTCGCCGCGCCGATGCCGGGGCAGACCTTCAGGTTCGACTGACATGGACAGGCTCTTCATCGTCGACATGATGCCCTTTCTATACAAGGGGCACTTCGTCTTCCTGCGCAATCCGCGCATGACCGCGTCCGGGATCAACACCTCGGCGCTCCTGGGGCTGGCCTCCGGGCTCCAGTCCATACTCAAGCGCGAGAACCCGACGCACCTCGTGCTTGCCATGGACCCCGGCGGGCCGACCTTCCGCCACGAGGCGTATCCGCCCTACAAGGCGCAGCGCCAGAAGATGCCCGAGGACCTCGCGGCGTCCATACCATACGCCTTCGAGCTTGCCGAGGCGCTGAAGATACCGGTCGTGCGCGTCGAGGGGTTCGAGGCGGACGACGTGATGGGAACGCTCGCCGTCAAAGGCGCGGCGGCCGGCTTCGACGTGTGCGTCGCGACGCCCGACAAGGACGCCGCGCAGCTCGTCCGCCCCGGAATACGCCTCTACCGCCCGGCCCACGCCGGCGACGCCGCGGAGATATACGACGAGGCGAAGGTCTGCGAGCGCTGGCATCTGCGCGAGCCGCGCCAGATGATCGACTACCTCGCGCTCGCCGGGGACTCGTCGGACAACATCCCCGGGATCCGCGGCGTCGGCGAGAAGACGGCGGCGGACCTCCTCGCGAGGTTCGGCGACGTAGAGGGCATAGTCGCGAACGTCGCGAAGATCAAGGGCAAGCTGGCCGAGAAGGTCTTCGCCGGGCGGGACGACGCGAGGATGTCGAAGTTCCTCACGACGATAAGGACCGACGTCCCGATCGAGCCCGACTGGGAGGCCTACCGCCGCGACGGCGTCGACCGCGCGAAGCTCGCCGCGGTGTGCGCGAAGTTCGAGCTCAACCGGCTCGCGAAGGACCTT
>JAFRJH010000348.1 GCA_017432385.1 Kiritimatiellia bacterium | reverse complement strand
TTCGTGTGCGCGAGCGAGCCCGCCGGCCGCAGCAGCACCTGCGGGCGCCTGTAGTCGAGGGCAAGCTCGCCGGCCAGGGCGCCGGCCGCCGCGCCGAGCGCCAGAAGCAATGCGATTGTCTTTTTCATAAGATACACCCCGTTCCCGTTCCGCACCGATTATACCACAAAACGTCTTTTCCGTGCGTGCATAAATGAGGCCGGGCGCGCGGACGGCGACGTGAGGCTCGTTTTGCCCCCATTACCGCCGCGATATTTGATATAATACCCGCCTTATGCGTGTCGTCTTCATGGGATCGTCTGCGGCCTCGGCCACCTGCCTTCGCGCCATCATGCGCGAGGAGGCCCTCGATGTCGTCGGCGTAGTCACCCAGCCGGACCGCCCGGCCGGGCGCGGCAAGGCGCTCACGCCATGTCCGTGCAAGGCCTTCGCCATGGAGCACGGCGTAACGGAGATCATCACGCCCGAGAACGTCAACGACGAGGAGTCGCTCGAGAGGCTCAGGGCGTGGCGGCCGGACGTCATAGCGGTCGTCGCCTTCGGCCAGTTCCTGAAGAAGCCGATTCTCGACATGCCGCGCTTCGGGTGCATAAACTGCCATTTCTCGCTGCTGCCGAAGTACCGCGGAGCCTCGCCAGTCGTGGCGGCGCTCGCCGCCGGCGACAAGATGACGGGCGTGACGGTCATGCGGATGGGGCTCGGCATGGACGACGGTCCGATCCTGAAGCAGCGCTACGAGCCGATATACTCCGACATCACGGGCGGGGAGCTTATGGACGAGCTTGCGATCGCCGGCGGCGTTACGCTGGCGGCGACGCTCGTGATGCTCGGCGAGGGGACGCTTCCGCCGGAGGTCCCGCAGCACGACGAGGACGCGACCTTCGCGCGCAAGCTTAAGAAGACGGACGGGCTCATAAGGTGGACCGACCCCGTGCTCGCAATCGAGCGCAAGATACGCGCGTACTGTCCGTGGCCCGGCTGCTACTCGTTCCTTCCGGAGCGCTTCCGCCGCAAGGGGAACTCGGGCCGCGTCGTCGTCGCCGGCGCGGAGATCGTCCGCCGGATGGAGCCTGGCTGGCGCGACGCGGCGCCCGGCACTGTGCTGAAGGTCGTGACGTCGCGTCCGAAGGGCGCGTCGCAGGGGACGGGCCCGGTCGTGAAGTGCGGCGACACGGCGCTTATGCTGACCGCGCTGAAGCCCGAGGGAGGGTCGCTCATGGACGGCGCGTCCTTCCTGCGTGGGCGTCCGCTCTCGCCTGGCGAGGATGTGCTTTTGGAGAACTGAAACCGGGGAAAGACCGCATGACACGCGAAGAAACGGAGCAGAAGATAAAGGAACTGGTGGTGTCGAGCCTCGATCTGGAGGACGTATCGCCCGCCGACATAGAGACGGACGCGCCGCTTTTCGGCGATGGGCTGGGGCTGGACTCCATCGACGCTCTGGAGCTCGGCATGGCGGTGAAGAAGCATTTCGGGATCGCCTTTTCGAAGGACCCTGCGGTGAACAAGCAGGTGTTCCATTCGGTGAAGACGCTTGCGGACTACATCACAAAGGGCGGGAGAAAAGATGACTGACCAGGAGATAGAGGGCGCGATCAAGAAGATACTTGTCGAGGAGTTCGAGGCCGATCCGGCGCTGCTTACGCCGGACGTGAACCTGTTCGCCGACCTCGACCTCGACTCCATAGACGCCGTCGACCTGGTCGTGCGCCTGCAGCATGAGACCGGCAAGAAGGTGGATCCCGCGGACTTCAAGAAGATACGCACCCTGAAGGACGTGACTGCGGCCGTCTCCAAGCTCGTCAACGGGGGCTGAGCAGTTGCTCGCGGCGGTCTTTGCGGTCCTCTTCGGCCTTTCGCTCCTTCCGGGGCGCAAGCCGCTCTGCCTGCGCTTCGCCGAGCGCATCTCCGACGGCATCCTGCCCGACGGCGCGGCGCGCTACTGCCGCCGCCTCACCTGGGTCTGGTTCCTCTTCCTCTCCGCGCTGGCTGCCTGCAACTGCGCCCTCGCCTGCCGCGGCGCCTGGGAATGGACGTTCGCGACGTTCGCCGCCGTCCCGGCGCTCCTTTTCGCCGAGCGGCTCTACTGCAACCGCCGGTTCTGCGTCGTCTTCCACACGTCAGGCTCGACCGGGAAGTCCAAGACGGTCGTCAAGACCTTCGAGTCCCTCGCGAAGGAGGTCGCAATGCACCGCGCGGGCTACGTCGCGAGGTTCGGCGCGGACGCCGCGCGGGAGCTTGTCTTCCTCGGAACGGTGCAGTGGGACCACATGTACGGGAAGCTGTGGATGGACATGCTCCCGAAGGCCATCGGCGCGAAGGCCGATCCTTGCGTCGTCCGCACGCCCGAAGAGCTCGTCGCGAAGATGAAGTCGTCCGCGCGCGTCGTCCTCGTGACCACGCCCAGCTTCCTCGACCGGTTCACGTCCTACGCCTGGCAGTACGACGTCCCCCGCACGTGCGTCGAGGTCGTCTCCTCCGGCGCGCTCCTCACGCGCGAGGTCAGCGACCGCGCCGAGAAGGTGTTCGGCGTCGCGCCGCGCCAGATATTCGGCTCGACGGAAACCGGCGGCGTCGCCGACAGGCGCTTCCCGGACGAGTTCTTCCGCGTGTTCGCGCCGGTGCGCGTGTCGCTTGACGGCGTGCGCCTCGCCGTGCGCTCGCCGTTTTCCTTCCGCAGGGACTACGCGATGGGCGACGCCGCGGAGCTTTCGGCGGACGGGCGGAGCTTCCGCCTGCTGGGGCGCGTCGACCGGCTCGTGAAGGTCAACGAGGAGCGCGTCAACCTCGCGGAGATGGAGGAGAGGATACGCGCCCTCGGATTCGCCGACTGCGCGGTCGCGAAGCTGGAGGGGCGCCGCGGCGCCATGCTGGGGTGCCTGCTCGTCGGCGGACCGCGCCTGTCCGTGCTCGAGCTCAGGCGGCTTATGCTGCCGGTCTTCCCGAAGGGGACCGTCCCCAGGCGCTTCCGCCACGTCGACGCACTGCCGCGCAACCCGCAGGGCAAGGTCGTCGCCGCGGAAGTGGCGCGCCTGCTGGAGCGCGTCGAGCTGCCGTTGCGGTTCGATGCGTCCGAAAGCTATTTCCGCGGGCACTTCCCAGGCATGCCGATCCTCCCGGGGGTCGTCCAGCTCGGCAGGGCGGTGGAGGAGGCGAAGTCGCGCTTCGGGATAGGGGGGGCGCTCAGGCGCGTGCGGAAGATGAAGTTCATCGACATGATAGCGCCGGACGAGGACGTCGTGCTTTCCCTGGAGAGGCGCGGCGACGGCGCGGTCGCGTACGAGTACAGGAAGGGGGAGTCGACATGCTCGTCGGGGTTGCTGGAGTTCTGATCGCGTCCGCGGGATTCCTGACGGAGGTTCCCCCGTCCCTCGCCGCGCGCCTCGCGCCGACGAACGAGACGTCCGGCGTCTTCGTCCAGGTGAAGCGCCTTCCGACGGGCGAGGCGTTCGAGTCGAAGGGGACGTTCAGGATACGCCCAGGCGCAGACTTCGAGTGGCGGACGCTCGAGCCGTTCGACGCGCTCTTCCGCGCGACGCGCACGGAGTACGTCTATTCCAACGAGGACGAGGTCGTGTCGCGTCCGCTCAGGGACCTCCCCGGGCATTCGTCGTTCTCGGCCTTCGCGGAAGGGGACTTCTCCGCGGCGCTGAAGGCCTTCGACACGCTCTACAAGGAGGACGAGTCCGGTTTCCACCTGCTCTCGAGGCCGAAGGCCCAGCGGCTGAAGAAGCTCCTTTCCCGCGTCGATGTGGACGGCGACGCCACGAACATGACGATGAGGGCCGAGCTCCCCGACAGGTCGACATTTACCGTCACTACGCAAATTCGCTCCTCCGGCACTTGACTTTGCGGACGAATAAAGGGTAAAATACCCACATCAATTTGCATCTCAGAAAACCAAGGAGAAAACCATGAAGAACACGATCAAGTTCGGTCTTGCCGCCCTCGCGGTCACGGCCGCGGCCTCCACCTTCGCCGGCAGTTCCGAGACAAAGGCCGAAGAGGCGGACGGCTGGACTCCAATCGCCATCGGCCTCGCGACTCCAGTGCAGCTCCCCTGGGGGCTCAACCGCTGGGACGTCTACGGCCTCGACCTCAACGTCTTCTACTCCGATGCGCCCAAGATGTACGGTCTCGACGTCGGCGGACTCGCCGCCGTCACCCGCGACGACATGATGGGCCTGCAGGTCAGCGGCCTGTTCAACTTCGGCCTCGCCGACGTGTACGGCCTCAGGGCGACCCTCGGCCTCAACATGTGCCGCGGCTCGGTCTACGGCTGCGACCTCGGCCTCATCGGCTTCCGCAACAAGATCGTCGGCTTCGACGCCGAGTTCCTCGGCTCCGCGCAGCAGGAGATGTACGGTCTCCAGATCGGCGGCCTCGCGAACGTCAGCTCCGTCGAGAGCTACGGCTGCTCGATCGCGGGCATCTGCAACGTCGCGAAGAGCATGCACGGCCTCCAGGCCTCGTTCATCTTCAACATGACCGAGGAGCTGCACGGCTGCCAGATCGCCCTTGTGAACTACACGAAGTACTGCGACAACGGTTTCCAGATCGGCCTCGTGAACATCATCCTCCAGAACCGCCTGAAGGTCCTGCCGATCGTGAACGGCTACTTCTGATTCTAGAGATGGCCAAGAAGGACAATCCCTTCCTCAAGAAGGCGACGGGAGCCCAAAAGGCTCCCGCTCGTGTTGAAAAGAGGCATGGTCTCGGCCGCGGACTGGACGGGCTCCTCTCCGCGACGAAGGCCCCGGTCCCCGCGGCGCAGATTCCCGTTCCGGCCCCCGCGCCGGTCCCGAAGACGGAGAGCGGCGACGTGATGCTCGACGTCGCGATAGCAGACATCGCGCGCAGCCCCTACCAGCCGCGCCGCGAGTTCAAGGAGGCCGACCTCGCCGAACTCGCGGAGTCGCTCAGGAACAGCGGTCTCGTCCACCCCCCGACGGTGCGGCGCCTCGAAAAGGGCGGCTACGAGCTGATTTCCGGCGAACGCCGCCTGCGCGCCGCGCAGCTCGCCGGCTGGCGCAGGATCCAGGTCGTCGTCAAGGACGTCGACGAGGAGACCGCGGCGGTCCAGACGGTGACCGAGAACATCCAGCGCGCAGACCTGAACCCGATCGAGGAGGCGGTAAGCTACCGGACTCTCCAGGAGAAGTTCAACCTCACGCAGGCGGATGTCGCCGAGCGCGTCGGCAAGGGCCGCGCGACTGTCGCGAACGCGGTGCGCCTGCTGGAGCTCCCCGACGAGGTCAAGGCGCTCGTCCAGAACGGCATCCTCTCCGCCGGCCATGCCAAGGCGCTGCTTGCGCTCGAGGGCGAGAAGGACCGCATACTCATGGCGCGCGAGTGCGTCAACGGGCAGCTCACCGTGCGCGCCCTCGAGAAGAAGGTCTCCCGCGCGAACGCCCCCGCCCCGCGCCGCGAGAGCGGCACCCCCGACCTCTCCGACTCCTACGTCCGTTCGCTGACCGACCAGCTCAGGAAGCACCTGGGCTGCGCCGTGCGCCTCTCCAGCGGCGTCACGCATGCCGGCGGCAGGCACACGAAGGGCGTCCTCGAGATCGATTTCTTCAACAACGACGATCTCGACCGCATAATCCGCATGATCGGTCTCAGGGTCGAATAGCCATGCTGTCCTCGTTCATCCTTGCCGCGGCGGTCGCCTTCGGTCCTGCTGAGGCGAAGCTCGCGCACTCCACGGCGAAGGACCTTGTCGCGATGTGCACCCCGCGCGACGCGGGGACTGTCCGCGGCAGAATCGCCGCGAACTTCCTCCTCGACGCCGCCAGCCGCACGGGGGCGGACGTCGTGGCGGACAGGTTCGTGGCCGACACGCCGAGGGGCAGGCGCACTTTCACGAACCTGGTCGCCGAGTTCCGGTTCTCCGTGGACGCGGAGTGGGTCGTCCTGGTCTCGCACTTCGACACCAAGCCGGGCGTGGACTGCCCTGGCGCCAACGACGGCGCGAGCACGAGCGGGCT
This sequence comes from Kiritimatiellia bacterium, assembly GCA_017432385.1. Lineage (GTDB taxonomy): Bacteria > Verrucomicrobiota > Kiritimatiellia > RFP12 > UBA1067 > UBA1067. The sequence goes on along the minus strand of JAFRJH010000348.1, from coordinate 11,505 downwards.
GCTGGTCGCGCTTGCGCAGGCGCTCCGCTCCGCGGAGGCGCCGCACGCCAACGTGATGCTGCTCTGGACGGACGGCGAGGAGTGCATGAAGTCCTACACCGCCGACGACGGCCTCTGGGGCTCGCGACATGCCGCCAGGAAGCTGAAGGAGTCCGGGCGCAAGGTGAAGGCCGTCGTCTGCCTGGACATGCTCGGAGACGCCGACCTCAACATATCCCTTCCGCGCAACACGTCCCCGGCGCTCCGCAGGATCGCGCTCTTTGCGGCGAAGAAGGCCGGGCTCGCCGGCAGGGTCGCCGAGATCCCGGAGCTCGTCCGCGACGACCACTCGCCGTTCCTGGAGGAGGGGTTCAAGTCCGTCGTCCTCATCGACTTCGAATACGGCGGCGAGCCGGGCGCCAACGACTATTGGCACACCGAGAAGGACACCATCGACCACGTCTCGGAGCAGTCGCTCCTCGCGTCCGGCCGGCTCGTGGCCGGGATGCTGGGCGTTCTCCTGTCCGCTCCCCCGGCGAACGCGGCCCCGTAGCGTCTGCCCCTCCGCCGGTTGTGGTATAATATGCGCAGGGGAGGCTGCCGATGTCAACCATACTCGACAAGATTGTTTCCGACAGGGAGAGGTATTCCTGCGACGTAAAGACCCTCGGGGAGTGCAAGCTTCCCTCGCCGGTCGCGCACCGGCGGTGCGTCGACGACGGCGAGCGCGTCTTCGCGACGGAGAACGAGACGTACGCGAAGTTCGCCGCGACCAGGCTTGGGCACCAGCCGACGTTCGAGCGCGCCGGCCCCAAGGCGAAGATCTTCCACGACCCGAGCTGGACGCGCGTCGGCATCGTGACCGCGGGCGGGCTCTGCCCGGGGCTGAACACGGTCATAAAGGGCATCGTCGAGATCCTCGGGTTCGACTACGGAGTCAACAAGGTGTTCGGCATCCGCTACGGCTACGCAGGGCTCAACCCGCAGTACGGCTACGAGCCGGTGCTCCTCGACGCCGACGCCGTCGACACGATTCACGACGTCGGCGGCACCGTGCTCGGGTCCAGCCGCGGACAGCAGCCGGCGGACGTGATGGTGGACACGCTGGAGCGGATGAACATCAACATCCTCTTCTGCATAGGCGGCGACGGTTCGCTCCGCTGCGCGAGCGACATCGCGGCCGAGGTGCTCCGCCGCGGACTCAAGATCTCCGTCGTCGGGATCCCCAAGACGATTGACAACGACCTCATGTTCGTCGGCCGCAGCTTCGGCTTCGAAAGCGCCGTCGCGGAGGCCGCGGAGGTCCTGCGGAGCGCCCATGTCGAGGCGAAGGGGACTCCGCACGGCATCGGCCTCGTCAAGCTCATGGGCCGCGACTCCGGCTTCATCGCGGCGGCCGCGACCGTCGCGAACCCGATCGTCAACTTCTGCCTGGTGCCGGAGGTCCGCTTCGAGATGGACGGCGAGCGGGGCCTCCTTGCGGCGCTCGAGCGGCGCTTCGCGGCGGGGAAGTCGCACGCCGTCATCGTCGTGGCGGAAGGCGCGGGGCAGGAGCTCATGGAGGGGGTGGAGGAGCGTGACCCGAGCGGAAACGTGCTCAAGAAGGACATCGGGGATTTCCTCAAGCGGCGCATCTCCGCGCACTTCAAGGCGAAGGGCTTCGACGCGAGCGTGAAGTACATCGACCCCAGCTACACGATCAGGAGCTGCCCGGCGAAGGGTACGGACGCGATGCGCTGCTACGGCCTCGCGCGCGCGGCGGTCCACGCCGCAATGGCCGGGCGCACCGACTGCGTAGTCGGCAACATAGGCGAGAGCTTCGCGCTGGTCCCGATATCGCTTGCGACGATCGAGCGGCAGAAGCTCGACGCGGACGGGCTGGTGTGGAGGAGCGTCCTCGACGCGACGCGCCAGGAGTTCTATTTCGACGCCAAGCCGCGCCGCGTCTTCTCGGGCGACGTGTTCGCGCCGTGACGCACGCGCGCCCCCGCGCTATTTCTTCTGCAGCCAGGCGCCGGAGTCGTCCTGCAGCCAGGTCCCGGCCGGGATCTTCTCCCTCGGCTTCGCGGCGTAGCGCCTCTGCACGGACTCGAGCGTCGTGCCGTTCGCCTTCGCGATGTCGTTGAAGCGCCTGATCCGCGTGGCGTTCTCCTCTGCGACGAGGATCCGGTCCGCGTCCGTCGCGCCGTCGCGCGCCTCCAGCATCGCGCGGTTCGTGATGCCGGCGGCCCCGCGGTCCACGATCTCCTTCACCGCCTTGTAGTTGCCCTTGGGCTTCTGCTGGTCCTCGTCCGCAAACGCCTTGTCGAGGTCCTTGTCGACCTTGAGGTTGACGTCCATCGTGATGTGGATCGGCTTGATCTCGCTCTCCGTCTTGACCTGGATGCACCCGGTCGCGCAAAGCGCCGCGGCGGCGGCGGCGATGACTTGTGTCTTCATGTTGCTATCTCCTTGAAAGTCCGATTCCGGCGTTGAGCAGCCTCTCCAGGTCCCCGCGCGTCGTCACCCTGATGTTCACGGGCACCGTCCTGCCCTTGCGCGTCGCGGAACCCTCCAGCCTGACGGAGAGCGCGCCCTCGTCGTCCTCCCCCGGCGAGTACTCCACCCTGAGGACGCTGTAGTCGAGGTCTGCCAGGGCTTCGGCGAGGTTCTTGCGCGACGCCTCGTCCAGCCCGGCCATCGCGAGGTGCTCCACCATGGGGCGCGCGTCGTCTATGCGGAGCTTGCCGCCCTCGCCGGGCGGGGAGAAGAGGTATGCTTCGCCGAGGCGGAGCCGCCGCCCGTCCTTCAGGCGGAACGGAAGCTTCCCGTGGAGCCTGCCCGACGCCTCGCCGCGGAAGCCGGAGACTCGCGCAAGGACGGCCCCCGCGTCGATCCTCTCGGCGAACACCGTCGCGCCGGCGTTCAGCCTCTCTGGGTCGAGGAACAGGGAATAGAGCCTCAGGTCGCCGCCGCAGCAGTCCGCGCCCGCCTCCGTGACGAGGTACGACCGTTCCGTCGCGCGGATGTTCGCGAAGACGTTGGAGAGGACAATGCCCGCCGCCTCCACCGAGTCCGCGCGCGGATACAGCGGCGCGATCTCGGTGCGGCCCGCGATCCCCGACGCGGACACCCTAGTCCTGAGCCTCTCGACGGTCAGCCGGCCGCCGCCGAGCGGCATGCCGAGCGCGATGTCCTTGAGCGAGGCGTTCGCCGACCATGCGAGCACCGGAGCGTCCGGCGTCTTGCCTCCCCCGGCGGAAAGCGACAGCGCGCCCGAGAGCGAGGCGCCGTCTGGATCCGGCAGGAGGCGCGAGAGCATCTTCCCGACGACGGGATCGTCCAGCGTGAAGGCCGTCTCGCCGATTTTCGCGCCGAATTCCCAGTTGCTCGCCGACTTTGCCCTGAAATCGACGTCGGCGCGCCAGTTCGTCCCGTCCAGCGACACCTCGCCACCGCCCTCGGCCGAGATCCAGCCGAGCCTGACCTTGATGTCCGCCGAGAACGGCCAGTCGAGGAGCGTCCCGGAGGCGAGGACCGCGTATCCGCCGCCCGGATTGCCGCGCACCCTGAAATCCACCCTGACCGTGTGGTTGGTGACGAGCTTTGCGACGGACGGGGAGAGTCTGTCTGAGAGGTCGAAGACGAGCGTGGGGTAGTTGATGCGGGTGACGGCGAGCGGGACGAGCGCGACGGCGAGCGCGGCGACGGCGAGCGCCGCAACCAGCGCCCGCCGGCAGAATCTCCAGAATCTCCCGCCTTCGTCCATCCTTTCGCCATTATACCAAAAAACGGCGCCCCGCGGCGCGGTTCCCGCCGGATCGAGTTACGGCGCCGCCATTTATGGTATAATATCCGCTAATCCAAAACTAAGGAGTTCAGATGAAAATTGCGATTGGTTCCGACCACGGCGGGTTTGACCTCAAGTCCGCCATCATCAAGGCGCTTTCCGCGGAGGTGACGTTTGCCGACAAGGGGCCGGCGGGCAGGGACAGCTGCGACTATCCCGACTACGCCCAGGCGGTGGCGCTCGATGTCGCGTCCGGCGCCGCCGACTTCGGCGTCTTGATCTGCCGCTCGGGAATCGGCATGTCGATGGCCGCGAACCGGTTCCAGAACGTCCGCGCCGCGGTCTGCCAGACGACCGAGGCCGCTACGGTGACGCGTCAGCACAACGGCGCGAACGTGCTCTGCCTCGGCGCCGACGTCGTCTCGCTCGACTATGCGGTCGAAATCGTGAGGACTTTCGTCGCGACTCCCGTGGACGAGAGCGACAGGCACGCGCGCCGCCGCTGGAAGCTCGAGCGCGCCAGCCGCCTGAGCGACTGCTCCGGGCTCGCGAAGGACGACCCCGAGGTCTTCGCCGCGATCAGGGCGCAGACCGAGCAGGAGGACGCCGAGATCAACCTCATCGCGTCCGAGAACACCTCTTCCCGCGCGTGCCGCGAGGCCGCGGGCTCGGTCCTGATGAACAAGTACGCCGAGGGCTACCCGGGCAAGCGCTGGTACTCCGGCTGCCTCCCCGTCGACGCGGCGGAGGAGCTGGCGAGGAAGCGCGCCTGCGAGCTCTTCGGCGCGGAGCACGCGAACGTCCAGCCGCACTGCGGCTCGGCGGCCAACATGGCCGTCTACTTCGCGACGATCAAGCCGGGCGACACGATCATGTCGATGTCCCTCGACCAGGGCGGGCACCTCTCGCACGGCTCGTCCGTGAACTTCTCCGGCAAGATCTACAACATCGTCCCCTACACGGTCGACCCTAAGACCGAGATGCTCGACTACGACGCGATGGAGCGCCAGGCGCTCGAGGTGAGGCCGAAGATCCTCCTCACGGGCGCATCGGCCTATCCGCGCACGATCGACTTCAGGCGCATCCGCGAGATATGCGACAAGGCCGGCTGCATAATGATGGTCGACATGGCGCACATCGCAGGCCTCGTCGCGGGCGGCGCGCATCCCTCGCCCGTCCCGTACGCAGACTTCGTGACGACGACGACGCACAAGACCCTGGGCGGTCCGCGCGGCGGCATGGTGCTCTGCAAGGAGAAGTGGGCGAAGGCGCTCGACTCCGCGGTGTTCCCCGGAATGCAGGGCGGGCCTCTCGAGAACATCATCGCGGCGAAGGCGGTCGTCTTCCGCGAGTGGATGAGCGAGGCGAAGAAGGGCTACGCGCAGCAGGTCGTGAAGAACTGCCAGGTCATGTGCAAGACGGTCCAGGACCGCGGCTACAGGATCGTCTCCGGCGGGACCGACAACCACCTCTTCCTCGTCGACGTCAAGAAGTCGAAGGGCATCACCGGCAAGGAGGCTGCGGCCGCCCTTGACGCGGCCGGCATCATCGTCAACAAGAACACGATCCCCTACGACACCGAGTCGCCGTTCAAGACGTCCGGCATCCGCGTCGGCACCGCGTCCGCGACGACTCGCGGCATGAAGGAGGCCGAGATGATCAAGATCGGCACGTGGATCGCCGACGTGCTCGACAACATCGCCGACACGAACGTGCAGGCGCGCGTGAAGCGCGAGGCGGCGGCGCTCGTCGCGGGCTTCCCCGTCCCGTAATGGCGAAAGTCGCGACAGTCGGCGTCGTCGGCAGGACCAACGCAGGCAAGTCCACGCTGGTCAACAGCCTCGTCGGCGAGAAGGTCTCGATCGTCTCGCCAGTCGAGCAGACGACCCGCAACACGGTGCGCGGCATAGTCGCGGACCCGCGCGGGCAGCTCGTGCTCCTCGACACTCCCGGGCTCCACAAGGCCGTGGGCACGCTGGGCACGCTCCTCAACCGCATGGCCCGGCGGAGCGCCGCCGGCGTCGACATACTCTGCGTCGTCTTCGACGCGGCGGAGGAGCCGCAGCTGGAGGATGTCGGCTGGATGCAGCGCGTCGCGAAGGAGAGGCCGGAGAAGGTGGTGTTCGTCCTGAACAAGGCGGACCGCGCGCCGTTCTTCGAGACGATGTTCCGCGACGCGTGGAAGGAGGCGAGCGAGACCGGCCGGAGTCCTGGGCCTGAGAAAGGGAATAATCCGCCCTCGAACTCGGATCCCGAACTTTCCAGTGACAAAGCCGATCCCCTCTGGGTCAAGTCGATCTCCACTACCCAGGGCGGCGCCAAGCCGGTCCTCGACGCGCTCTTCGACCTCGCCGAGGAGGGCGAGATGCTTTTCGACGAGGACATCGTCACGGACTATCCCCGCAAGCTCGCGATCGCGGACTCGATCCGCGAGAAGTACCTCGCGAAGCTCCACCAGGAGCTGCCGCACGAGCTCGGAGTCGTCGTGAAGTCCATCGACGAGACCCCCCCGGCGAAGCGCGGGACCAAGGGGCCGCGCTGGGAGGTCAGGGTCGACATACTCGTGAACCGCCCCTCGCAGAAGCCCATCGTGATCGGACGCGGCGCGGAGACGATCAAGTACGTGCGCAAGTGCTCCGAGCGCGAGCTGGGAGACATGTTCGGCGTGAAGGTCGATCTCGAACTCTGGGTCAGGGTCGAGCCCAACTGGATGAAGAACGGACGCCTCCTCTCCGAAATGGGCTATCTCGGGGACCTCGTCTAGGTTCCAGGCCTTTGCGCGCCTGATTTCGACGCGTTTCCGTACGCCGCCAAAAAAGTTAAAATGCCCCCTTGCGCGGCGAGACAACATTGTGATATAATATACCCCGTTTTCGCGATGCGAGGATAACTCAGTTGGTAGAGTGCCACCTTGCCAAGGTGGTTGTCGCGGGTTCGAGTCCCGTTCCTCGCTCCAGAAAACCAAGGTGAAATGGGAGCGTAGCTCAGCTGGTAGAGCAAGTGACTCTTAATCACTGGGTCCAGGGTTCGAATCCCTGCGCTCCTACCATTTCAAGCCTTGTCCGACGCGCATGTGGCTAGGTAGCTCAGTTGGTAGAGCAACGGACTGAAAATCCGTGTGTCGCCGGTTCGATCCCGGCCTTGGCCACCAATAAAACCCCCGATTTTATTGGGGTTTTTTCATTTTTAGGGTTTCGGCGGCTGTTTCGGCGTTCCCTTGAAATTCCCTGTTTTCCGCTGCTTTTCTCGGCATTCTCAGCCTCTCCGCGCCTCTGCGTGAGAAAAATCGCCCCCAACTGCCGTTTGGGGATAAGGGCAGAGGAAGCCAGGGGGGGATGGAAAGATTCATGCTTTCGTTTGGATTAAGCCACTTCCAAAATGGTATAATAGGGCCTGTAAAATCTGGAGCACAACCATGATTCGCCCGATTACAGCATTTTGCTTTCTTGCCGCCCTCGCCGGCTGCGTCCACCACGACCTGTCCAGCGCCGCCGACTGCGACGAGAACTCGAAGATGCGCTTCTGCGACGTCACCAGCGCGTACGGATGGGACTGGGGCGAGAGCGCCCAGACGATGCTTGACGCGCGCTTCCAGCGCCCTGACGGACGCGTGGACGAAAGGGCCATGCAGCGGATTGTCGTCTCCCAGAAATGGTGGGAGGTCCTCGCGACCTGGGGCACGCTTGGAATCGCCAGACCGCTCGAGTTCACCGTCTGGCTGGAGGAAGGCAGGTGAACCTCGTCGTCTGCTTTGACGGAACCTGGAACGAGGCCTCCACGCGGACGAACGTGTGGAAGCTGAAGCAGGACATCGACTGCTCGCCCGGCTCCGGAACCCAGGCGACGTACATCGAGGGCATCGGCACCGTCACCGGCGACGAGCTTATGGGCGGCATGTTCGCCGCGGACTTCGACCGTCCGCTCGGCCTTGCCTACAGATGGCTGACGAAGAAGATCCTGAACGCGCCGGACGGCGAGGACGTCAAGGTGTATCTGTTCGGCTTCAGCCGCGGCGGATATCTAGCGCACACCTTCAGCTGGCTGCTGCACGAGGTCGGCGTCCCGCGCCGCTTCGCCGCGTGCGCGCCGCTCGCCACGGCCTATGCGAAGAAGGACGCGTCCGAGATCTCGCGCCTGGCGCGTGACGGCGTCCTTGCGTCTCCTCCCGTCGCGCTGCTCGGGCTATGGGATGCCGTCACGTCGCCGCACGACCTGTACCGGGGCTATCACGACGGGGAGAAGTCCCCCGTCGTCGCGCATGTCTGCCACGCGATGGCGACGGATGAACGGCGCAAGCTCTTCGGCGTGATGCAGTACAGGCCGGGGCCCGGCATCGAGCAGATGTGGTTCTCCGGAGTCCACATGGACGTCGGAGGCGGATATCCCGACGGCGAGTGCGAGCTGTCGGACGTTGCGCTCGACTGGATGAAGCGCTGCGCGCGCCGTCACGGACTCGGCATTCTTGTCGCGCCGGGACATCGGCCTTCCCGTCCGGACTTCTCGGCGCTCTCAAGGATCCACAACGAGGAGACGCCGCTTGATCCAATCGAGCCGCGCGCCTTCCTCGACGGCGAGACCATAGACGGTTCGGTGCGTGACCGAATCAAGATGCAGGAGGGGTACTTCCCTGCGATCGCCTCCGTCCCGTCCGGGATCGTCGACTGGCTCCGGGGCCTTGTCGCCCAGCCGCACCGCGACCTCCGGCAGCGGTCCTGAAGGGTGCACCGGGATGTTTATGCATGGCCAAACGCCTCTGCGGCGTGAGCGGGCAATATGTCGGCAAGGCATACCGCATCGCCGAAAGCCGCGTGCGGGAATTGGCCGGCGACTGAACAGCAGGTGAAATTTTTCCAAAATCCCCCCTTGCGAGAGTGCCGCCGGATATGATATACTATCAACCACTTTTCGGAACACGGGGTTGTGGCGCAATTGGTTAGCGCACTGGACTGTCGATCCGGGGGTTGCGGGTTCGAGCCCCGTCGACCCCGCCAGTACGGAAGGTCAACGGGATTGCCTCGTGGTGTAATGGTAGCACCGCAGATTCTGATTCTGCTTGTTGGGGTTCGAGTCCCTGCGAGGCAACCATCGAAATTCCCCCCCTCATCCCTCTCCAAAGGCGGCGTAGTCCGAATCTGGCACTTGCTTTCGCGAGGAAAATTCGGTATCCTATCCATAACCAGTTAAGGAGAACAAGAGACATGAGACCTGGACTTTGGCAAGTTTTGATTGTCGTGGCGCTGATCGTCGTCCTCTTCGGGGCGAAGAAGATACCCGACCTTGCGCGTGCGCTCGGCAAGGCGAAGGGCGAGTTCAAGAAGGGGCTCGCCGAGGGCGCGAAGGAGGAGGCGGAGGCGGAGGCCGCCGCCGCCAAGAGCGAGCCCGTGAAGGAGCTCGCCTAGGCGCGTTCCGTGGCGAGCGCGCTCATAAGGGAACGACTCAAGGGAGTCCCGTCCCGCCCCGGCTGCTATCTCATGAGAGACCGCCGGGGCGTGATCATATACGTGGGCAAGGCGAAAAACCTCCGCCGCCGCGTCCAGAGCTACTTCCGGCCCGGCGCAAAGCATCCGCCGAAGGTGCGCTCGATGGTCGACACCGTCTACGACTTCGAGTTCATGACGGTCAAGAACGACGCGGAGGCGCTTCTCACCGAGGCGTCTCTCATAAAGAGGCACAGGCCGCACTTCAACATCCTCATGCGCGACGACAAGCGCTATCTTGCGCTCCGGGCCGACGCGGCGGCGGACTGGCCGCGCTTCCAGTGCGTGCGCATCGTCCGCGACGACGGCGCGAGGTACTTCGGGCCGTTTCCGTCGAGTCCCGTCGTGCGCGCCGCAAAGGATTTCGTCGAGAAGCGCTACGGGATACGCGGCTGCGACGCGGTCGAGCCGTGCGCCGAGACGCACGGGCACTGCCTCGCGGACGTCATACGCACGTGCTCCGCCCCGTGCCTGGGCAGGATCGGGCGCGACGAGTACCGCGCGCGGTTCGACGAGGCGTGCGCGTTTCTCGAGGGGAAGCGCCCCGAGGTGCTTTCGGAGGTGGACGCGAAGATGCGCGAGGCGGCGGGGAAGGGCGATTACGAGAGGGCTGCGAAGCTCCGGGACACGGTCTTCGCGCTCCGCGAGATGACGAAGGCGCACTTCGTCCGGAAGACGCCCGAGATGCGCCGCGACGGCGCGCTCAGGGGCATCGCCGAGCTCGCGGAGGCGATTGGCCTCCCGGAGCCGCCGCGCGTCATCGAGTGCGTCGACATATCGAATCTCTTCGGGACGCACAACGTCGCCTCGCTCGTGGTCGCAAGGGACGGGCTCCCGGACGGACGATTCTACCGGCATTTCAGGATCAGGAGTTTCGAGGGAGCGGACGATCCGCGCGCGATGGCGGAGGTCGTGCGGCGTAGGTATGGACCGGGATCGACGCTTCTCGGGTCGTCTCCCCGCGCCGACCTCTACATATGCGACGGCGGCATAACGCAGCTCCGCGCCGCCCGCGAGGCGTTCGCGGAGATCGGCGTCGCCGACATTCCGACGATCGGACTCGCCAAGCAGCAGGAGATCGTCGTCCTCGACGACGGGCGCCCGGACGTCGTCCTGCCGCGCGACGGCGAGGCGCTTATGGTGATAACGCGGCTTCGCGACGAGGCCCACCGCTTTGCGATAACGTACCACCGCAGCCTCCGCGACAGGACGATACGCGAGTCGGTCCTCGACGCGGTGCCGGGCATAGGCGAGGCGAAGAAGGTGAAGCTTCTCAAGGCGTTCAGGTCGATCTACGGAATCGCCCGTGCGTCCGAGGACGAGATCGCGTCCGTCGCGGGCGTCGGCGCGGCGGTCGCCGCGGAGGTCCTCAGGGCCGCGCGCTCGGCCTCCGCCGAGAAGCGGTGACCACGCCGGCTCGCCGGCGCCGTCCGGGGGCGTCCGGCGCGGCATGGCGCCGGCACTCCGCCCGGTTGCCGGGTTTGCTGTCGCCGTCGCTCCCGGTATTTGATATAATTTCGTCAGGGAAGGGAGAAGGTCGTATATGGACGAATCGGCGAGGCTGGCGGACCGGGAGCGGTTCGAGGGCGCGCTGCGCGCGACGGGGCGCGGCGGCGTCGAGAACGTGTTGAATGAGCTGGGCCGGCTTGGCTTCTTCGAGGCCCCGGCGTCCACGAAGTTCCACCTCGCCGAGAAGGGCGGGCTTCTAAGGCATTCCCTCAACGTGTACGACCAGGCCCGCCTGCTGCGCCAGGTCGAATGCCGGGTGCGGCCCGACCTCGCGGAGAGGCTGCCCGAGGACGGCGTCGCGGTTGCGTCGCTTCTGCACGACGTCTGCAAGGCCGACGTCTACCGCGAGGAGCTCAAGCACCGCAAGGTGGGCGGCAGATGGGAGGACTACGTCGGCTACGCATACGACAGTTCGTCGTTCCCGCTCGGGCACGGCGAGAAGAGCGTGATCCGCCTGCTCAGGTGGGGTCTGGAGATGACGGACGACGAGATGATCGCCATAAGGTGGCACATGCATGCGTGGGATCTGGCCGACAGCCCCGAGGCGCGCGGCAGCTACGGAAGCGCGTCCGACCGCTGTCCGCTTCTCGCGATACTTGTCGCGGCCGACGGGCTCGCGGCGCACATACAGGAGGCGAAATGAACGAGAACTGGATATTCGGGGGCATATGCAGCGTCGTGCTTCACGCCGTCGGGCTCGGGCTGCTGATCGGCTACGGCGGCGCCCCGCGCGAAGCGGCGCAGGCCGCCGACGAGCCGCCGCCGTCCGCG
>JAFRJH010000347.1 GCA_017432385.1 Kiritimatiellia bacterium | reverse complement strand
GGAGCCAGCCGCGGGGCCGGACGGCGCGAAGGGGGCCGGGCACGGGAAAAAGGCGAAGAAGCCCGTGGAGAAGCGCAGCGTGAAGATCACGAGCGAGCGCACCGACTACGACCGCAAGGACGGGGTGATCATGTTCGACGGCGACGTGTTTGTCGACGACGCGGAGTACAAGATGCACGCCGACAGGATATTCGTGTTCCTCGACGGAACGAACGACCTGAAGCGCATCGTCGCGCTCGGCGGCGTCGCGATCACGAACGACATGCGCGTCGGGACGTGCGCGAAGGCGACCTATTCGAAGGCTGCGTCGAAGATCGTCATGTACTCGGGCGGGACGAACGAGCCGGCGCGGCTCGTGGACGGCGGCAGGCGCAGGAGCGAGGTCGAGGGCCGCAAGATCACGTTCTGGGTGGATACCGAGCAGGTGGAGGTCGAGGGGTCGACCGTGACGCTGGACGCCGGCGGAATCGGCGGCAAGGAAGGGGCTAGGAAGCTCCTCGGGAAGTAGGGAGAGGATTTCTGACCGTTCATGGAAGGCGAAGACATAGTCTCGAAGGCGATGAGGGAGATGGCCGCGGAGAAGTCCGGGGCCGCGCCCGCGTCTCCGCCGGACCTCGTCGCGACGGGGCTCGTCAAGGTCTACGGCGACCGTACCGTCGTGAACGGGATGGACGTCGCGTGCTCCTGCGGCGAGATCGTGGGGCTGCTCGGGCCGAATGGCGCCGGGAAGACCACGACGTTCTACATGGTGGTCGGGCTCGTTAAGCCCGATGGCGGCAGGGTGGAGTTCCGGGGCGAGGACATAACGTCCCTCCCCGTGTTCATGCGCGCGCGCAAGGGGCTTGGATATCTCGCGCAGGAGCCGAGCATATTCCGCAAGCTCTCGGTGCGGGACAACGTGATGGCGATTCTCGAGACGCTTCCGATGTCCGCCAAGGCGCGGGCGGAGCGCGCGGAGGAGCTGCTCGCGCCGTTCGACCTGATGAAGGTCGCGAAGCAGCCGGCGTATACGCTGTCGGGCGGCGAGCGCAGGAAGCTCGAGATCGCGCGGGCCCTCGTGAGGAATCCGGCGGTCCTGATGCTCGACGAGCCGTTCGCGGGCGTGGACCCCCTGAGCGTGAGCGAGATCCAGTCCATCGTGCGCGACCTGGCGAAGCGCGGGCTCGGGATAATCATAACCGACCACAACGTCCGCGAGACGCTGTCGGTCGTGGACCGGGCGTACATGGTGTTCAACGGACGCCTTCTCAAGGAGGGCACGGCCGCGGAGCTCGTCGGCGACGAGGAGGTGCGCGCGCACTACCTTGGAGAGGGTTTCAGGATGTGAACGCAGGGAAACGAAAAGAAAAGGAGGCTAGACAATGAGCATAGAAGTAACCATGAGGCACAGCGACGTCAAGATCGAGGCGCTCAAGGAATACGCCGAGAAGCGCATGTCGCTGCTGAAGGAGAAGTTCCCCAAGGTCACCAAGGTGGCCATCGTCATCGACGTCGACGTCAAGAAGCACATGTACATGGCCGAAGTCGTGGCGAACCGCCTCGGCGAGGTCGCGGTGGGAGCCAAGGAGTTCTCCGAGAGCGGCAAGGGCGTGATCGACGCGGCGGCCGCGCGCGCCGAGCGCCAGCTCCTCAGGATGCGCGTCAAGGCGAGGAAGGGGACCGTCCGCAAGCAGCGCGCGGCCTCGGCGAAGAACTGACGATGAAGGACCTGCCGTCCATAGAGGCCGCAGAAGGCGTGGCCTTTACCGTAGCCGACTTCTTCGAGGCCGGCCGCGAGAGGCTCCGCCTCAAGCTGGTGGCCGGCGAGAGGAACATGAGGCGCGAGATACAGGAGCCGATCGTCAACCGGCCCGGCCTCGCGCTCACGGGGTTCTTCAAGAGCTTCGCATGGAAGCGCGTCCAGATGCTCGGCAACGCGGAGGCGGCGTACATACGCTCGCTTCCGCCCGACGAGCGCGTGGCGCGCTTCCGCGGGCTCCTCGACCACAAGGCGCGGCTGTTCGTGTACACGAGCGGGCACATGCCGGGGCGGACCGCCGTTAAGACGGCCGAGAAGGCCGGCGCCGTGATACTCGCGACGCCGCTCAAGACGCGCGTCTTCGCGCGCCTTGCGACGTTCATTCTCGAGCAGCTCGGCGCGCCGCGCACGTCCATCTACGGCACCATGATCGAGGTGAGGGGCCTCGGGGTCCTCTTCGAGGGCGATCCCGGGCTCGGCAAGAGCGAGACGGCGCTCGGCCTCATAAAGCACGGTTCGGCGCTCATAGCCGACGACCTGACGTGCATCCGCAAGGACGTCGCCACGAACCTCCTCTTCGGGAGCGCGAGCGAGTCGACCGCGGGCTACATGGAGATACGCGGCATAGGCATCATGCACGTGCCGAGCGTCTTCGGCGTCAACGCGATACGCGGCGAGAAGCGCCTGCAGCTCGTGATCACCTTCAAGCGCCTGCAGGACATCCGCGGCGAAATCGACCGGATCGGGCAGACGCGCCGCACGCGCTCCATCCTTGGGGTGGAGGTGCCGAACATCATCATACCGGTGTCGGAGGGGCGCGACCTCGTGAACCTCGTCGAGACCGCGGCCCAGCAGCAGAAGCTGATCCTCGCCGGGTTCAATCCGGTCGCGGACCTGTCGGAGCGTCTGCGCCGCCGCGCAAGCGAATCTAGGAAGAACAGAAGGAAGGGAAAACGCAATGGCTGAAGAGAAGATGACTAGGGAGTTCAAGCTCCTAAACAAGTACGGGATGCACGTCCGTCCTGCGGGCCTCTTCGCGAAGGTCGCGAGCCGCTACGACGCCAACGTGGAGGTCGAGAAGGACGGGAACGTCGTCTCCGGCAAGTCCATAATGGCGCTCATGACGCTCGAGGCCACCTGCGGCACGGTGCTGAAGGTCTCCGCCTCGGGGCAGCAGGCCAAGGAAGTGCTCGACGAACTTGAGGCGCTTGTCGCGCGCAAGTTCGACATCCCGGATGAGCAGTAAGGCCTCCATGACGGTCGTGGGGCTGGCGACGGCCCGCGGATTCGCCTCCGGCCCCGTGTTCGTGTACCGCAGGGACGGCGACTTGTCCGTGCCCGAGTATTCGATCGCCCCGGAACGGGTCGACGGCGAGATACGCCGCCTCGACGCCGCCATGGCGGAGACCGCCCGCGACATCAGGGAGCTTATAGACGTTCTGCGCAACCGCACCGGGCGCGCGGACGTGCGCGTCTTCGAGTGCCATCTGATGCTGCTCGACGACGGCATGCTGCGCGGCGAGACCGAGCGGCACATATCCGAGGAGCTTGTCAACGCCGAGGCGGCCGTCAGGCGCACCGCGGACCGCGCGCGGTCCGTGTTCGGCAAGATGAGCGACCCGTACTTCCGCGAACGCGTCCGCGACCTTGACGACCTCGAGCGCCGCATACTCAAGGTGCTCGCCGGGCACGACCGGCACCTGTCCTTCGACCTGAAGGAGCCATCCATAGTCGTCGCGGACGACCTCACGCCCTCCGAGACCGTGCAGCTGCCGCGCGACTACGTGCTCGGATTCGCCACGAACGGCGGCTCGAACACGAGCCATGTCGCGCTCCTCGCGAGGGCCCTCGCGATTCCCGCGGTGTGCGGGCTGGGCGACATAACGTCCAAGGTGTCCCCGGGCGACATGATGCTCCTCGACGGCACGAACGGCGCCGTGACCATCCGGCCAGACGCCAAGACGCGCCGCCAGTTCGAGGAGCTCGTCCGCCGCAAGCGCGAACAGGCGGCCGAGGCCGCGACGGGGCGCGTCGCCGGCAGGCTCAGGGACGGCGGGGAGGTCGTGATCTGCGCCAACGTCCATCCGGGGGTCCCGGTGGCGGGAGTCAAGGAGTACGGCGCGCACGGCATCGGCCTCTACCGCAGCGAATACCTCTGGCTCGACCGCGACCTCGAGCCGACGGAGGAGGAGCAGTTCGAGGCGTACAGCTCCGCCGCCAGGTTCGTGGCTACGCTCCCGGGCGATGCGTCCGTCACGATACGCGCGCTCGACATCGGCGGCGACAAGCTCGTCCGGGGCATCTCCAGGCGCGAGGACAACCCGTTCCTGGGCAACCGTTCGATACGGTATCTCCTGACCCACCGCGACGTGATGCGCAGGCAGCTCAGGGCGATTCTCCGGGCCTCCGCCTTCGGCAGGGTGCGCATCATGTATCCGATGGTCAGCTGCGTCGAGGAGCTGCGCGACGCGGCAGAGGTGCTGGGCGAGGTCAGGCGCGGGCTCGACGCCGAAGGCGTCGCCTACGACCGCGACGTTCCAGTTGGCGCGATGATAGAGGTCCCTGCCGCGGCCCTGAACGCCGCCACGCTCGCGAAGTACGTCAGGTTCTTCTCCATCGGCACCAACGACCTCGTGCAGTACACGATGGCCGCCGACCGCGGCAACGAGTCCGTCGCCCATCTCTACCAGCCGCTCAACCCGGCCGTGGTGAAGCTCGTCCGCATGACCGTCGACGCCGCGAAAAGCAATGGCATCTCCGTTGGGGTGTGCGGCGAGTCGGCCGCGGATCCGATCGTCGGCACGTACTGGGCGGCGCTCGGCGTGGACACGCTTTCGATGAGCCCGACGTACATCCCCGCCATCTCCAACGTCCTCTCGCGCCTCACGCGCGCCGATCTCGACGAGTACGCCAAGGTCCCCGGATCCCTTCCCGGCGACGCCACGGCCGGCGAGGTGCTGGACGCGTGCCGCGCATGGCTGGTGTCGAAGGTCGGCGACCTTGACGGGATCCTGATATGATCTCCGTCCCCGAGGTCGTCATCGAGAGGGTATGCGCCGTCCGCGGCTCCGGCGAGGGCCTTGCGGACCTCGCCCGCCGCGCGGTCGAAGGCCTCGGCGCGCCCTCCGGAGTCCGCGGCGTTGTCGCCGCGACGTTTTCGTCCCCGGACAGGTTCCCGTCCCTCGCAGTACGCGCCGCCGGATGGCTCGGCCTTCCCGCGGACACTCCCGCCTTCGACGTCCAGATGGCCTGCAGCGCCTACCCGTACGCGCTCTACCTCGCCGGCCGCCTCGCCGCCGACACCGGAGGAAAGGTCGTCGTCGTCGACGGCGACGTGCAGCTTCCGCTCGTGGACGCGAACGACCATGCGACGGGCTCGATATTCTCGGATGCCTGTACCGCGTCGCTTGTAGGGGCGGGGGACGGCGTCTCCCGGTTCGCCTTCCTGAGCCGCGCCTCCGCCGACCTCGCGTGCCCGGCGTCCGGGCCGATCAGCATGGACGGCATGAAGGTCTTCACGTTCGTCGCGACGGAGGTGTCGAGGTTCCTCCGCGAGTTCGGCCGGGAATCCGACGTCTTCGTCCCGCACCAGGCGAATCCGTACATGGTGCGCCAGCTTGCCCGGACGCTCGGTCTCGAGGACCGGCTCCTGGTCATCCCCGAGGAGGCGAAGAACCCGGGCTCGTGCTCGGTCCCCATGGCGCTCGCGGCGAACCCCCGTCCCGGAGCGCGCGCCCTCGTCGCGGGCTTCGGCGCCGGATACTCCGCCGCCGCGGGGATCGTGTCCCTCTCCCCTGGATTCGAAGGAAAGGTTCTGTGATGTGAAGCGGGTTCTCGTGACAGGCAGTTCGCGCGGAATCGGAAAGGCGATCGCCGAGGCCCTCTCGGCTGAAGGGTACGAGGTCGTCACCCACTCCGTCCGGTCCGGGGGAACGGACCTCGTATTCGATGTCGCGGACCGCGAGGCCGCGCGCGCCGCCATCGAGGCGGACATCGCGGCGAAGGGACCGTACTACGGCGTCGTCCTCAATGCCGGCATAAGCCGCGACAACGCCTTCCCCGCGATGGAGGACTCCGAATGGGACCAGGTGGTCCGCACCGACCTCGACGGATTCTACAACGTCCTCAAGCCCTGCGTGATGCCGATGGTGTCGGCCCGCATCAAGGGGCGCATCGTCGTCCTCTCGTCCGTCTCGGGCGTCGTCGGCAACCGTGGGCAGGTCAACTACTCCGCTGCGAAGGCGGGCGTCGTCGGCGCGGCTAAGGCGCTCGCCGTGGAGCTCGCGAAGCGCGGGATCACCGTGAACGCCGTCGCGCCGGGCGTCATAGAGACCGACATGGTGTCTTCGATGGAGCCGGAGGCCGTCGCCGAGGCGAAGCGCGCCATTCCGATGCGGCGGTTCGGCCGTCCGGAGGAGGTCGCCTCGCTCGTCTCGTACCTCATGTCCGACGGCGCGGCGTACATCACGCGCCAGGTCGTCTCCGTCAACGGCGGAATGTGCTGACCCGACTGAACCTCCGCGCCGTCGGGGGCGTTCCACCATGCAGAAAGGAATGTAGATGATGAAGAAACTTGCTGTTTTCGCGGCCGCGGCCGCCGTTTCCGCCGCGGCGATCGCAGACGAGGCCCTCGACGCCGCGATCGAGAAGGGCGTTAAGTACCTTCTTTCGGTGCAGGCGGAGGACGGGCACTGGAGCGACCCGCAGATGCCGGCGCTGACTGCGCTTCCCGTCTGGGCGCTGAGCGGATGGAAGTCCGCGCCCGACGCGGCCGTCGAGAAGGGCGTCAGGTTCGTGCTCGGAACGCAGCGCGAGGACGGGGGGTTCTACGTGCCGAAGCCGGGCCGCGGCGGGTCCGGACTCGGGAACTACAACACCTCCGTCTGCCTCTCTTCGCTATTCACGTCCGGCAAGGCCCCCGTGGAGGCGATGCTCAAGGCGCGCGAGTACATCGCCTCGTCGCAGCTGACCGGCGACGACACCATGGCGGGCGGATTCGGCTACGACAAGGCGTCGAGGCGCCGGTACGCCGACCTCTCCAACACGTCCTACGCGCTGGACGCGATGCGCCGCACGGAGTCGCTGGAGGAGTCGCGCCCCGGCGGGCGCCGCGTCGACGTCGACTGGGCGAAGGCGATTGCGTTCGTGGACGGGCTTATGAAGAAGGATGGGCCCGACGCGGGCGGCGCCGCGTACAACGATCGCACTCCCCAGGGCGGGACCGAGACGAACAAGACCGGCAAGGTGGCGCTCCGCGCCTACGGCTCGAGGACCTACGCCGCCGTCCTCTCAATGTGCCACGCCAAGCTCGACAAGGCCGACCCGCGCGTCCGCCAGTCGCTCGAGTACTGCGAGAAGTACTGGTCGCTCGACGGAAACCCCGGGATGGGCAGCCAGGGCCTCTACTACTACTCCGACATCCTTGCACGCGCGCTCTCCGCCGCCAGGGTCGAGGAGGTGGGCGGACATGCCTGGAAGAAGGAGCTGGCGGCGAAGCTCGTCTCGCTCCAGAAGCCCGACGGCAGCTGGGCGAACGACAACAACCGATTCTGGGAGGGCGACCCCGTGCTCTGCACCTCGTTCGCCGTCCTCTGCCTCGAAATCTGCCGCTGACAGTGAACCGGCCCGCCGCGCGCGGCGGTGAACGGGGTGAAATGAAACTTGTGCTCTCCGTCGTCGCGGCCGCGGCCGCGCTTGCCTCCCCCGCCGAGGGGGAGATGTCGTCCACAAATGCCGTCGCCGACCTGGGCACGGTGCTCGTCGAGGGGAGCGCTCTTTCCAGATACCGCCCCGAGACCGTCGAGGGGGCGACTTTCTCGGGCCTCGCCCCGGAGAGCTCGCCGACCGTCGTGGACACGCTCACCGAGGATTTCATCCGCGAGCACAACCCGACCGACCTCCACGACCTGATGCGCTACGTGCCGGGAATCGAGACCGGCGGCAAGTCGCTGCTCGTCCGCCAGCCCGGCACGTTCACGATCCGCGGCATGGGCGGCTCCGAGCCGGCTTTCGACGGCGTGGTGCCGATCGGCCTCGGCCCGGGGCTTTTCATGGATCCGTTCCTCATGGAGCGCGTCGAGATCGTCAAGGGCCCGATAGGCTCCCTCTCCGGCGGCGCCGGTTCCCAGCAGAACAATTCCGGCGCGGGCGGATCGGTCAACATGTACCTCAAGAGCGCCAGCTTCCGCGGGGACGCCGTCGACTTCCAGGAGAACACGTCCGTCGGACGCGACACATGGCGGCAGCGCGGCATGATCGACGCGAACGGGGTCTACGGCGGCGACGCGTTCGCGCTTAGGCTCATCGGCGCCCTCGACTTCTATTCGCCCGCGTACTGCGGGCACGGCTCGCAGAAGTTCGCCGACCCGCGCGAGTCCTACACCTTCGCTCCGTCCTTCGCGTGGCGTCCTGCCGACAACGTCACCTTCGGCGTCAAGACGATGTTCCAGCGGACCGAGCAGCCGAGCTATATCGGAATCCCCGTGTGGCGCGGCTCCCCCGGCGGCGGCTACGGCTGGTACGAGTCGTCCTGCCGCAAGGGCGACCGCTCGAAATACGAGTCGATGTACGTGAACCCGTACGTCGACTGGCAGGTTACGGACGACTGGCTTCTGAAGCTGGGCGGCGCGTTCATGTTCTCCGACTGGGAGCAGACAACCCGCGAGCCCTACATGAACAACGCCGAGCTCGCGAACTACTACGAGACCGGCACGTGGAGTTCCGGTGAGAAGTACATGACCTCGGGATTCTCCCAGTCCGACCGCATCAGCCGCGGCTACAACCTCTATCTGCGCTCCGTCCACACGAAGGCGGAGCTCCCCTGGGGCTTCTCCAACACGCTGCTCGTGCAGCCGGACTTCTACTACCGCGAGTCGACGTCCGGCTTCGGCGGACCCGTCGCGCGCTACGGCGCGACGTTCCAGGATTCAGTCGGATGGGGCTGGGTCACGCTGCTGGGCGGCGTGCGCGTGGACTACTTCCGCGAGAACGCCAATTCCGTCGAGTCCGTCAACCCCCGCACGAGGGCCGTGACCCGCACCCACTACGAACACTGCGACGAGACCGCCGTCTCGCCCCGGGCCGGGCTCACGGTCCGTCCCCTCGACTGGCTTGTGCTCTTCGGCAACCTCTCGCAGACGCGCACCCCGACCCTGGGCTACCGCGACGCCGACGGGAGCCGTCCGACGGACCCGTGGAGGGCCACGCAGTGGGAGGGCGGCGTCCGCGTGCGCCCCGTCGACAGGCTGTGGCTGTCGGCCTCGTACTACCGCATCGACCAGGAGAACACGCCCGTCGCCGAGACGGTCAACGGCGCGACCTACTACTACTTCGAGGGCAAGAGCCGGTCGCAGGGCGCGGAACTCTCGCTCGCCGGCGACATCACCGAGAACTGGACGGTCCTCGCGATGTACTCGTACAACCGCTACGAGAACCGCACGGCCGGCGCGTCGCCGTCCGTCTTCCGCCGTGCGCCCAACCACACGTTCTCGCTCAGCACCTCCTACCGTTTCGACTGCTGCGACCTGCTGCGCGACGTGGTCGTCGGCGCGGGCTACCGGTTCCGCTCCAAGAGCTTCGCCACCATGCGCGGCACTTTCGTGGACGACAGCCTGTACTTCGACCACAGCCACGTCTTCGACGTGAACGTGTCGATGCCGCTGTCGAAGTTCGGCGGACCGGGGAACTGGACCATCACGCTCGGCGTGAGGAACCTCTTCGGAGAGAAGTATTTCGAATCCGCCCGGCACTTCTACGAGTGCCTCGCGGGCGAGCCGCGCACGTTCGAGATCGGACTTCGCGCCAGGTTCTGAAACAGGCAAAGGAAGGGATGACGGCAGCATGGAGGCACTGAAGGCGACGGGCGTCCGCCACGGATACGGCAGGGGGGACGCGAGGCGCGAGGTCCTGCGCGACTTCTCCATATCGCTCGCGGAGGGCGAGTTCGCGGCGCTCATGGGGCCGAGCGGCAGCGGCAAGTCGACGTTCCTCCATCTCGCGGCGGGGCTTCTCGCCCCGGAGGCGGGCAGCATCGTCGTTGGCGGGACCGACGTCTCGTCGATGGGGGACTCGGCCGCGGCCAGGTTCCGCCGCCGCCACGTCGGCGTCGTCTTCCAGGCGTTCAACCTCCTGGAGTCGGCGACGGTCGCGGAGAACATCGTCCTGCCGTCCCGCCTGGACAGGGCGCGTCCGGATCCCGCGCGCCTCGCGGAGCTCGTCGCGAAGCTCGGCCTCTCCGGCCTGGAGTCGCGCCTCCCGGCCGCGCTCTCGGGCGGCGAGCGCCAGCGCGTCGCGATTGCGCGCGCCCTCTTCGCGAAGCCCGACATTGTCCTCGCCGACGAACCGACCGGCAACCTCGACACAAAGGCGTCGCACGCCATCTGCTCGCTCCTTTCCGAAGTCAACAGGTCCGAGCGCAGCGCGATCCTGCTCGTGACGCACGATCCGGTCGTCGCTGCGTCCGCTTCGCGCGTCTGCTTCCTCGGGGAGGGGCGCATCGTGGAGTCGGTCCCGTCCGGACACGATCCGGCGGAGATATCGAAGCGCTATCTGGAGACCTACGACCACAGCGACGACCAGTCCCAGTGGTTCGAGAAGATTCGCACCATCACTGCGGACATGGGGTACGCTGTCAAGCCGAAGGATTACAAGAAGCACCCGGAGGAATACAAAGGCTCCGTCGCCCACGTGAGCACAGTCATCCGTATCGCCGTCATGGGCAGAAGCCAGTCCCCAGACGTCTGGACGATTCAGCAGATTCTG
>JAFRJH010000346.1 GCA_017432385.1 Kiritimatiellia bacterium | reverse complement strand
TTATAGGGTGCAGGCAGGATCCCGTCTGGCATCCGGAGGGCGACGTCTGGAACCACACATGCCTGTGCCTGGACGCATTTGCGCGCCGGCGCACGGGCGACAGGGACGAGGATCTGATCGTCGGTCTCGCGGTCGTCTGCCACGACTTCGGAAAACCCGCGACAACGGCTGTCGATCCGGTCACCGGCAGGATCCGCAGCCTTGGCCACGACGCCGCGGGGGTCGGGCCGACGCTCTCGTTCCTGCGGCGGCTGACGAACGAGGAGCGGATACTCCGCGGCGTGCCGCCGCTCGTGCAGTTCCACATGCAGCCGTTTGCGTTCTGGAAGGCCGGGTCCGGCGACAGCGCCGTGCGGAGGCTTGCCGTGAAGGTCGGCCGCATCGACCGGCTTCTCCGCGTCGCGCGGGCGGACGACGAGGGCCGCCTCAACGACGGCACGATAACGACATCCGGCGGCGAGGACCTGAAGTGGCTTGCCGCGGCCGCCGAGCGGCTGAGGGTGGCGGACTCCGCGCCCAGGCCCATTCTCCAGGGCCGCGACCTGATTGCGATGGGCTTCAGGCCGTCCCCGCAGTTCGGCGTGTGGCTCAAGGCCTGCTTCGAGGCGCAGCTCGACGGAGCCTTTTCCGACCACGCCGGGGCGGTGGAGCACTTCCGCCGCAGATTCTGCGCCGGCTCGTGAGCTCCGCGCCGCCCGATCCGTCCTTTCGTCCCATTCGCTATGGACTTATGCGGACGTAATATGGTAAACTTTGCGCTGTTCGGTTCGTATTGGACGACTCTCCGCGTGCGGGTGCACGGCTAGGAAGCGACGTCCCAGCGAACAAACCTGTCAGAGGGCTTCATGAGTTGGACCTTCAGCAGACTTCCGCGCCGCTTGCAGAGGCGCTGAACGCGCAGCGGATCAACCGCCTTGCGCATTTCGACGTTCCCGCCCACAAGGGCGGCAGGATGAATCCCGAGCTGGGCGAGTACTTCGGCGGGCTTTGCATGGCCCTCGACGTCAACTCGATGAAGCCGCTCGACAACCTCGGCCACCCGGTGAGCGTGATCCGCGATGCGCAGGCGCTCGCGGCCGAGGCCTTCGGGGCGGACAACGCGTTCTTCATGGTGAACGGCACGACGAGCGCAGTCCAGACCATGATCTGGACGGCGACCGGCCGCGGCGACAAGATCATCCTCCCGCGCAACGTCCACCGCAGCGCGATCAACGCGCTTGTCGTCAACGGCGCGGTGCCGGTCTACATCAACCCCGGCACGAACAAGCGCCTCGGCATCCCGCTCGGGATGTCCGTCGCCGACGTGAAGAAGGCGATCGCCGACAATCCCGACGCCAAGGCGATCCTCGTCAACAACCCCACGTACTACGGCATCTGCTCCAACATCGCGGAGATCGTCCGCCTCGCGCACGAGGCGGGGATGCTCGTCCTGGCCGACGAGGCCCACGGGACGCATTTCTACTTCCACGAGGATCTCCCGGTCGCCGCGATGGCGGCGGGCGCCGACATGGCGGCGGCGTCGATACACAAGACGGGCGGCTCGCTCACCCAGAGCTCGATACTGCTTACGCGCAAGCCCGTGAACCCCGACTACGTCCGCCAGGTGATCACGCTCACGCAGTCCACTTCGGCGTCGTATCTCCTTCTCTCGTCCCTCGACATCGCGCGCCGCAAGCTGCACTTCAAGGGCAGGGCGATGTACCAGAAGACAATGGAGTTCGCCGACTACGCCCGCGAGGAGATCAACGACCTCGGCGGATACTACGCGTTCGGCACGGAGCTCGTGGACGGGGACGCGGCGTTCGCCTTCGACCGCACGAAGCTCTCGGTGCACACGCGCGACATCGGGCTGGCCGGAATCGAGGTCTACGACCACCTGCGCGACGACTACGGCATCCAGATCGAGTTCGGCGACATCGGCAACCTCCTTGCGATCCTCTCTGCGGGCGACCGCATGATGGACGTCGAGCGCCTCATCTCCGCGCTCGCCGAGATCAAGCGCCTGCACGAGCGCAGCCCGGCCGGCCTCTTCGACCACGAATACATCGACCCCTCGATCGTCATGGCGCCGCAGGACGCGTTCTACGCGAAGAAGCGCCGCGTCCCGATGAAGGAGTCCACCGGACTCGTCGCGGGCGAGTTCGTGATGAGCTATCCGCCGGGCATCCCGATCGTGGCCCCTGGCGAGCGCATAACGCCCGACGTCCTCGAGCACATCCTGTTCGCGAAGGACAAGGGCTGCTTCATGACCGGCACAGAGGACATGGACCTGAACTTCATCAACGTGCTGGCGTGACCGGCCGCCGAAACGGAACCGAAGGGAAAGCAGATGCAGACTGAACTCTGGTATACCGACGAGCACACGAAGGATGTGCGGTTCTCGATGAAGACGACCGTGCAGATCGCCTCTAAGCGGAGCGCCGTGCAGCAGATCGACATTCTCGACACGCCGGCGTACGGACGCGTCCTCGTCCTCGACGGGGGGCTCATGATCACCGAGAAGGACGAGTTCATCTACCACGAGATGCTTGCCCACGTGCCGATGGCGGTCAACCCCCGCGTCCGGAACGTGCTCGTCATCGGCGGCGGAGACGGCGGGACCGTGCGCGAGCTCGTGAAATACAGGACGATCGAGTCCATAGACCTCGTCGAGGTCGACAAGGACGTCGTGCTGCTCGCGAAGAAGTTCCTCCCGTTCACCTCCTGCAAGCTAAAGGACAGGCGCGTGGGCGTGTGGTTCGAGGAGGGGCTTAGGTTCGTCCGCGGGAAGAAGGCCGAGTACGACCTCATCATCGTTGACTCGTCGGACCCGTACGGGCCCGCGGAGGGCCTTTTCACCCGCGAGTTCTACGGTACGTGCTTCAAGGCGCTGCGCGACGACGGAATCCTCATCAACCAGCACGAGTCGCCGTTCTACGCCGCGCACCAGAAGTCCGTCCGCGACGCCCACAGCCACATCGCCGTGGAGTTCCCCGTATCGACCGTCTACCAGTGCCACATCCCGAGCTATCCTTCGGGCCACTGGCTGTTCGGCTTCGCGTCGAAGAAATACCATCCGATCGGCGACCTCGACGAAGTGCGCTGGAACAAGCTCGGGATCAGGACGCGCTACTACAACACCGACCTCCACCGCGGCGCGTTCGCGCTTCCGAACTACGTCCGCGACCTCCTGAACAAGTAGTCCGGTGCCTCGGCCGCCCGTGGCGCGCCCCGCACTTTTTTGGTAGAATTACGTCAACGTCATCATCAACAGCCCCGGAGACGGGGAGTCAAGGAGCAATGCAGATGAAGAAGGCGATCTCGCTCATCGCGGCTGCGGCGTGCGGTGCCGCGCTCGCGGCCGCGCCGGCACCGAAGTACGTATTCCTGTTCATAGGCGACGGCATGTCCACGCCGCAGCGCATGATCGCCGAGGAGTTCTCCCGCAAGTCGGGCGCCGGGCCGCTCGCGATGAACGCGATGCCGTTCCAGGCGACCACGCGGACGTGCTCCGCGGACTCGCTGGTCACCGATTCCGCCGCCGCCGCGACGGCGATCGCCTGCGGATCCAAGACGTACAACGGCGCGTCAGGCGTCGACAGCGACGGCAGCCCCGTGTACTCCTGCGCGGCCGCCGCAAAGGAGGCCGGGAAGAAGGTCGGCATAATGACCACCGTGACGATAACCCACGCGACGCCGGCCGGGTTCTACGCACACCGCAAGAACCGCGGCGAGCTCTACGGCATCGCGCTCGACCTCGCGAACTCCGGCTTCGACTTCTTCGCCGGCGGCGGCCTCGATCTGAACGAGAAGACGAGCAGGCAGTCGCCCGAGTACGCGGAGTTCGGCGACGCCTACAGGTACGCGGAGTCGCGCGGCTACAGGATCGTGAAGACCAGGGACGAGTTCCTCGCGCTCCGCCCCGGGGACGGAAAGATACTCACGCGGTTCGTAAACGGACCGCTCGAGGCGTCGATCGACGCCGCGGGGCTCGGCCAGCCCACGCTCGCCGAGATCGTCGCGAAGGCCATCGAGATGCTCGACAACGAGAAGGGGTTCTTCATAATGGCCGAGGGCGGCAGGATAGACTGGGCCGGCCACTCGAACGACGCGGCGACGAACCTCAGGGACGTCCTGGCGATGGACGAAGCGGTCAAGGTCGCCCTTGCCTTCCTCGACGCACACCCCGACGAGACGCTCGTCGTCGTGACCGGAGACCACGAGACCGGCGGGCTTTCAATGGGATTCGCGGGGACGGGGTACGCGCTGTACATGGACAGGCTCGCCAACCAGACGATGAGCGTCGGCCGCTTCGAGAAGCTGGCGGGCGAGATATACAAGGAGAAGGTCTCTCCCTCCTTCGACGACTTCAGGCCCCTCGTCGAGAGGGCGTTCGGGTTCAGGTTCGAGGGCGATCCAAAGGCCGACCCGATGGTCCTTACGTCCGCCGAGCTGGCCGACCTCAGGAAGGCCTTCGACCACGACGCCGCGTTCCACAAGGCGAAGGTCGAGGAGAACACCAAGTACGACGGCGAGAAGAAGTACCTCTTCGGCGGCGCGTGCAAGCTCGTGATGTCCCACAAGGCGGGAATAGGCTGGAGCTCGGGCGCGCACACGGCCATGCCCGTCCTTACGACGGCCAAGGGGTGCGGCGCCGAGCTATTCGGCGGCTTCATCGAGAATACCGACATAGCCAGGAAGATCAAGTCCTTCTACGGCAAGTGAAGCGCGTCCTGCCATCCGTCGTCCTGGCACTGGCGTGTCTCGGGCTCTGGTTCGCGCCGGGGCCGAGGCACGTCGCGGAGGACGGGCTGAGGGCCAGGACGGCGGAGGTCCTCGAGGTCGACGACTCGTCGCTCATTACGCTCGGCGTCATGGAGTACGGCAGCGAACGCCTGAAGGTGAGGCTGTCCGACGGACGCGTGTTCCGGGCGGTGAACGAGCTGCGCTCGCAGATGGAGCTCGACAAGAAGTTCAGGGTCGGCGACACTGCGCTCGTGATTGTGCCCGAAGGCGCGGGGCCGGACGACGTCCTTGTCGCGCGCGACCACTGGAGGCTCGGCTGGGGCGCGGCGCTGTTCGCCGGGTTCTGCGCGCTTCTCTGCGTGTTCGGCGGGATGACGGGGCTCAAGGCGCTGTTCAGCTTCGTGTTCAGCTGCCTCGCCGTCTGGAAGCTGATGATTCCGCTTTCCCTCTCCGGCTGGTGCGCGTCGGCCGTGGCGTTCGCCACGGTTGCCGTCCTGACGGCCGTAATAGTCTACCTCATCGCGGGCGTGTCCAGGAAGGGCGCCGCGGCGTTCGTCGGCTCGATGCTGGGCGTCTTCTCGTCGCTCGCCCTCGCGCAATTCTTCGGCAGGGCGATGAACGTCAACGGCGCGACCATGCCCTACGCGCAGGCGCTCGTCAACGCCGGGTACGAGTTCCTCGACTTGAGGGACGTCTTCGTGGGCGCCGTCACGATCGCCTGCTCCGGCGCGGTCATGGACCTTGGAATGGACATCGCCGTCGGCGTGTCCGAGGTCAGCCGCCACAACCCAGCGCTCGGATTCCGCGAGCTGTTCATGTCGGGGGTCCGCATCGGCCGCGCCGTCGTCGGCACGATGACGACGACGCTCCTCCTCGCCTACTCCGGCGGGTACCTCACGCTTCTCATGGTCTTCGCCGCCAAGGGCACGCACCCAGTCGACTTCCTCAACTCGACCCTCGTGTCCGCCGAGCTGGTCAAGACGCTCGTCGGCAGCTTCGGTCTCGTCCTCGTCGCGCCTTTCACCGCCGTGGTGTCGGCATTCCTCTTCTCCCGTCCAAAGGAAACGGAGCTCGCATGAACAAAACAACCGCCGCTGCGGCGCTGATCGCCGCGCTGTCACTGTCCTCCTTTGCCTACGAAGGGCCGACCTTCGCCGCCGCCGTATGGCGCGGCGAGACCGCGTACGTGCGGATCCCCGGGTGCTTCGCGGGCGAGATGCTTCGGTGCGCGGCGCACGGCATGAAGGAGTCCGGGGTGGAGGTGGATCTCCTCTGCCTGGATTCCGTCGTGTACGACGCGAAGCCCGGGTCGGAGTTCCTTTGCGCGCGCCGCGACGTGCTGCGGCCGATTTCGCCCAAG
>JAFRJH010000345.1 GCA_017432385.1 Kiritimatiellia bacterium | reverse complement strand
TTGCCCTTCGAGGGCGGCAGCGCGAGCCTGCGCGTGCTCTCCATGAGCGTGACGGCCGTGAAGTAGGTGGCCTTCGGCGGACGTATCGCGTCCGTCAGCGCCTGCATGACGCGGCGCCCCGCGCCGTCCTTCCCCTCGGCCTTGAACATGACGGTCATCAGCACCGCGGCGCGCAGCCCGTTCGCGACCTCGAGCCCCTTCTCCTCCATCATCCGCTCGTAGCCGTCAAGCACCTCGAGGTACTTCCATGCCATGCTGCGCCGCCCGCCGTCGCGGTCGATCGCCTTGGCGAGCGGCGGGACGAGGTCTCCGAGCATGCCGCACTCCCACATGAGCCTGAACGCCTCGGCGCTGTGGCCGTAGGGGAAGAGGCGGAAGACCTCCTCGCATACGCGGGGCTGGGACGCGGTGAGGATGCAGGCGTGGTACTTCTTCATCGCGGACATGGTCCTGCGCTCGATCCTGAAGCCGAGCCGGGACGAGAACTTCACGGCGCGCATCATGCGGACCGGATCCTCCTGGAACCTTACGGCGGGGTCGCCGATCGCGCGGATCACCTTGTCCTCGATGTCCTTCATGCCGCCGACCCAGTCGATGACGCTGAAGTCCTTTATGTTGTAGAAGAGGCCGTTCACCGTGAAGTCGCGGCGGTACGCGTCGGTCTCCGGCGTCCCGAAGGTGTTGTCCTCCATCGGCCCCTCCGCCGCGTGCTCGATGATCTCGCCCACGGTCTGCGAATTCTGGCGGAAGGTCGCCGTCTCGATCACCTTGTCGCCGAAGCGGACGTGGGCGAGGCGGAAGCGCCGCCCGATGAGGAAGCAGTTCTTGAACGCGCGCTTCACCTCGTTCGGGTGCGCCGAGGTGCCGACGTCGAAGTCCTTGGGGGTGCGGCCCATCAGCAGATCGCGCACGCCGCCGCCAACGAGGTAGGCGGTGTAGCCCAGCGACGAAAGCCGGTACAGGACCTTGAGCGCGTCAGGGTCTATGTTCTTGCGCGAAATGCAGTGGTCCTGCCGCGCGTACACGACAGGCGCCCTGCGTTTCTTCCTCAAAAAAGAAAACATTGCCGCATATTATACCGAAAATGGCACCGCGGCGCAACCGCCGCTTGCGCATTGACTTCCACCCCCAAAAAGCGGTATAATTTCATCATTGTATTTTTGGAGGTATACGATGTCCGAAGACCTGCAGAGCCTGTTGGAGAAGATCAACCGCGAAGGCGTGGAGAAGGCGAAGGCCGAAGCCGACCGCATCGTCGCCGAGGCGAAGGCGAAGGCGGCCGAGATACTCAAGTCCGCGAACGAGGAGGCCGCGAAGGTGAAGGCCGACGGAGAGAAGTCCGCCCGGGACTATGCCGACCGCGCCGCCGAGACGGTGCGGCAGGCTGCGCGCGACACGGTCCTCAAGGTCGAGAGCGCCGTCACCGCGATGCTCGACAGGCTTCTCGCGAAGGACGTCGACCGCGCGCTGGCGGACGAGAAGACGGTTTCGGCGCTAGTCGCGGAGGCGGTCAAGGGGCTCGCGGGACCCGTCGAGGTCTCCGCGCCCGCGAAGCTCGCGGCCGCGCTCAAGGCGCAGCTCGCGGGAAGCGGCAGCTTCACGGTCGCAATGGACGACACGCTGGGCTCGGGCTTCTCCGTGAAGACCGAGGGCGGGCGCGTCGAGCACGCCTTCACGGGGGACGTGATCGCCGGCGAGCTCTCCAAGCGCCTCCGTCCCGACCTCGCGGCCCTTCTGAAATGAGCGTCGACTACATAGTGTCGAGCCTTCCGGCCCTCGCGTTCGGCGCCCCGGCGCCGATCAGCTGGGAGAGGTTCTCCGAAATCGCGGGCGCCGCGGCGGTTCCGCCGCCGGAGTGGGGCGACCTCGAGACACAGCTCCGGAACGCCGTCGCCGAGGCGCGCGGCGGGGCGAAGTGGAAGCGTCCGGCGGACGGGTGCTCGCTCTTCTGGCGCGGCCGCGTCCTCGCCTGCTTCCAGGAAAAGGACGTGGCAAGGCGGGACGAGATGCTCGACAGGGTCTGGTGGGACGCGGCCGGGGAGCTGACGTCCCCAGCCTCGCCGCTAGGCCGCGGCGCGCTCGCGACCTACGCCGTGCGGCTCAGGATCGCGCTCAGGAGGTCCGCCATCTCCGCTTCCGCCGGAGCCGCGGCGTTCGACCGCATGACGTCCGCGACAAGCAAGGTCATCTGACAACCCCAACACTCAAATCTTCCAACTTACTATGACAACCAATGGTAAAATCGTAGCGGTAAACGGCAACATGATCACCGTCGCGTTCGACGGGGCCGTCGCGCAGAACGAGGTCGGCTACGCGATCTGCGGCGACAAGAGGCTGATGGCCGAGATCGTCCGCGTGCGCGGCACTCGCTGCGACATGCAGGTCTTCGACGCGACGACGGGGCTCATGGTTGACGACCGCGTCGAGTTCACGGGAGAACTGCTCGCCGCCGAGCTCGGGCCGGGCATGCTCGCCCAGGTCTACGACGGGCTCCAGAACCCGCTCGCCGAGCTCGCGAAGGAGGCGGCCAAGACCTCGAAGGACGCCGAGTTCTTCCTCCAGCGCGGAATGTACATCCCCGGCCTCCCCCGCGACCGCAAATGGGATTTCCACCCGCTCGCCAAGCCGGGCGACCGCGTGACGGCGGGGGACTTCCTCGGCTGGGTCACCGAGGGCATCTTCGACAACAAGACGATGCCGGGCCACAAGATCATGGTCCCCTTCGCGCTGCGCGGCGTCTACACCGTGAAGTCGCTCGCGCCCGCCGGCGACTACACCGTGACCGACACGGTCGCGACGCTGACCGGTCCGGACGGCAGGGACGTTCCGGTCCAGATGATGCAGCGCTGGCCGGTCAAGGTGCCGATCAAGTGCTTCGCCGAGCGCCTCGCGCCGACGGAGACGCTCGAGACGACGGTGCGCACGATCGACACGTTCTTCCCCGTGGCCGTCGGCGGCACGTACTGCATCCCGGGGCCCTTCGGCGCCGGCAAGACGGTCCTCCAGCAGACGACCGCGCGCTACGCCAAGGTCGACATCGTGATCTCCGCCGCGTGCGGCGAACGCGCGGGCGAGGTCGTCGAGACACTCAAGGAGTTCCCCGAGATCGTCGACCCGAAGACCGGCCAGTCGCTCATGAAGCGCACGATCATCATCTGCAACACCTCCTCGATGCCAGTCGCCTCGCGCGAGGCATCCGTGTACACGGCGGTGACGCTCGCCGAGTACTTCCGCCAGATGGGGCTCAACGTCCTCGTCCTCGCCGACTCGACCTCGCGCTGGGCGCAGGCGATGCGCGAACTTTCGGGACGACTCGAGGAGATCCCGGGCGAGGAGGCGTTCCCGGCCTACCTGGAGAGCCGCATCGCGGCGTTCTACGAGCGCGCGGGACGCGTTAAGCTCAGGAACGGAGAGACCGGGTCCGTCACGATCGGCGGCACGGTCTCGCCGGCCGGCGGCAACTTCGACGAGCCGGTGACCCAGGCGACGCTGAAGGTCGTCGGCGGCTTCCACGGGCTCTCCCGCGCGCGCTCCGACGCGCGCCGCTACCCCGCCATCGACCCGCTCGACAGCTGGAGCCACTACAGCTCGGTCATAGAGCAGGACCGTGTCGAAAAGGCCCGTGCAATCCTGCGCAAGGGCAACGAGGTCGGGCAGATGATGAAGGTCGTCGGCGAGGAGGGAACATCGCTCGCGGACTTCACGACCTACCTCAAGGCCGAGTTCCTCGACGCCGTCTACCTGCAGCAGAACGCGTTCTCCGAGTCCGACGCGACCACTCCCGTGGCCCGCCAGCGGACCATGTTCGGCGTCGTCGAGAAGGCACTCTCCGCCGAGTACTCGTTCACGGAGAAGGACGACACCCGCAAGTTCTTCCTCGACCTCCAGCAGACCTTCATCGACTGGAACGACAAGCCCTTCGAGTCCGACGAGTTCAAGTCCGGGGAATCAGCCCTTCTCGACAAGATCGCCGCGGCGAGCGCGGAACGCTGACGCACCGCCCGCCCGGCACCGCGCCGAACTGCGCGGAGCCGTCCAGCGCGCCCATGGCCGCCGCAGTCCGCGGCGCTCCCGCCC